>JBFJQO010000277.1:0-3188 GCA_041616535.1 Woeseiaceae bacterium
ACCTGCAGCTGCCGTTGCGCGTCGGCATCGCTTTCGTGCCGGGCCAGTCGAGCTATGGAACGATTTCCGAGGCGACCAAGATGCAGTTGCTCGACAAGGTCAAAGCCGCGTTTATCGACCGTGAGTACATCAGCCACATCGAGGTCATCCCGGACACGTACCTGCGTTCCAGCAAGGGCGTCTCGGGAATGCAGCAGGTGGCACGGCTCTACGGGGCCGATGTCATGGCCCTGGTGTCCTACGACCAGGTGGCGGTCAGCGAGGAAAACCCGGCCGGGATCCTGTACTGGACCATCGTCGGCTCCTACGTGATCAAGGCGACCTCGAACGAAGTGCAGACCTTTGTGGACACGGCCGTGTTCGACGTCGGCACGGCGCGATTGCTGTTTCGGGCGCCCGGCACCGACGTATTGTCCGACCGCTCGACGCTGGTCGAGGCCGGGGAGACCGTCCGCAAGGCGAGAGACGCCAGTTTTGCCTCGGCAATGGACGAGATGACCGGCAACCTGTCCGTAGAACTGGATCGCTTTCGCGAGCGCGTCAAGACGGACCCGACGGTCGCAAAAACCGAGTGGAAACCGGGCTCCGGCGTCGGCTCTTGCAGCTGGCTGATTCTGCTGGCTGCGGCGGCCGGCGGGCTCAGGCGCGGCCGCCGGGGCGCGCCGCGAGGCTTCATGACCCGCTCGCTCGTGAGCGCGCGGCCGCGCCCGGGTTGACCGGGTCGCTGGACAGGAGCTTGTAGATGGCGCGTCCCTGCACGGCGTCGAACACGGCGTGCAGGATCATCGGCAGCCAGACCGATCCCGTCAGCAGGTAAAGTCCCGCGAACACGCCACCGACCAGGACGACTTTTGGCACGTTGGACATGCCCTGGTAGGCGTGGCCGAGGCCGAAGAGGATCGAGCTCACGATGGCCGCGGCCCAGAGCGGCATGGTTTGGCCGAGATACCAGAACAGGAAGCCGCGCCACAGGGTCTCCTCGACGATGCCGGCGGTAATGGACAGGCCGTAGAACTGGCGCAGTTCATCGGCATTGCGCGGCATGATGAATTCGAGATCGCCGAGTTGCCGCAGCAGCGATTGACGCGTTTTTTCGCTCGCCCCGCCGAGCCTCCCGAATTGCTGAACCAGGACGACGATCGCAACGCCGGTCAGGACGAGGCCGATCAGGAACATCGCGTCTACGTCGAGGCCGAAGCCGAGCGCAGGCCACGGTCGGTCGATCAGCAGCCAGAACGCGATGGCCGCAGCGAAGAGGGCCCAGTGGCCGATGATCGTCGAGCGGTAGATCTCCGTCGGGCCGATGGTCTCGCCGGCTGCGATGCGCCGCAGCAGCCGCCGGAAGCTGATGGTGCTGCCGATCGGGTAGACGACGGCGAGGATGAGAAAGAAGGCGTGGTCGATGATCGTCATGTTTGTTTCCGCGCGTATGAATATTTATAATAGTGTGAATAAAAGTTTATTCACGTTTTTGTGAATAGTCAAACTTTTCATATCTTCTTGACTGGAATAGTTTTTTTGTGGGCACATATATCGTCGAACGCCTCGAACAGGCGAAACTGCTGACCGATCCTTTCAAGCTGAAGCTGCTCGAGCGCTTCGCCTGCGGTCCCGCGACGACCAAGCAGGTCGCGGACCGGATGGGCGAAAAAGCGCCGCGCTTGTACCGGCACGTCGATGCGCTCGTCGAGGAGGGGCTCCTCGAGCTCGTCGAGGAGAAACCGAAGCGCGGCACGATCGAGCGCTATTACCGAACGGTCGCCGATCGTTTCGAGGTCCATCCGGACCTCTTCATCGCCTCGGAGGAAGGCGGTGAAGATGCGCTCAGCATGATCCGCACGCTGCTACGGGACACGGAGTCGGATCTCGTGAAAATCTTCGAGGCTTACAAGGCCGCCGGTGCGCCTCCCGCAGACGATGAGATTCCCACCGTGATGCGCGTGGCGGTTCGTGGCACGCCCGGGGAAATCCAGGCGTTGCGTGAAAAGCTCGAGGCGTGGCACAAGGAATGCAGCGAGTTGCGCGGCGACCGCGAGGACGCCGACGAGTTCGTGTCGTGGTCGGGGCTGCTGGCGTTCTATCCGGAGCAGGAATAGCCCCGGATAGGGATCCCCTATTCGAGATCTCTAGGCAGCATCGGCGACGACAGCATTTTCTCGAAGCGCGCCCAGCGCGCGTCGAGATCCGCTCCGCCGCGTTCCACGTAGTCGGCGACGAGTGCCTTGCCGTGGTTGTAGTTGATCACGTAGCTGCGATACGCATCGAAGAACTCGGTGCGTTGCATCGACTTGTCGGCCCGCATCATGCCGTAATCCTGCAGCCACTGCGCCGCCTCCTCGCGAGACATCTCGCCGTTGAGGTAGCCACGCGCGGCCTCGTTGCCCGCGAAATTGAGCTGTGCGATCAGCCCGAAGACCTCGTAGTAGAGGTCCGCGTTGTCGGCATCGAGACCGGCCAGCGGGAACAGCACCTCCTTTTCGAAAGCCGCCCGCTCGTCGCCCGGAAATGCGAGTTCGATGCCGTAGTTGCCGCTGCCCTCGGCAATCAGGGACTGCGGGCTGAAGAGCGGGTACAGGGAGAACTCGACCCAGCCCTCGCCTTTCGCGAGGTTCTTTTCGAGCAAGGCGTTGAAGGTGTGATGGCCCGGGTAGCCCTCATGGCAGCCGAGGTCCACGGCGCGGCTGATGTAGATCGGGAAATCGGTGTTGATCTGGATCAGGCTGACCGAATCGCCCTGGTACCAGTTGTAACCCGACCAGGGCTTGTCGTTGACGTATTCGATCGTAAAAGACTCGCCGTCGGCCAGTTCGATGTGCTCGAGCGTGCGCCGCCGGCATTCGGACATGGCGGCGTCGAACACGGCGGACAGCTTGTCGACGGGGATCACGAACTGGTCATTGAAGGCCTCGACCCGCGCTGCCAAGGGATCGTCGCCGGGCAACAGGGCATCGATTTTCTGCAGGATCGCTTCGAAGTGTGCGGCATCGTTGGTCGGCGCCCGGGAACCGAACAGCGCCTGCGACTCGGCGTCGAAGTCGAGGTACTCGTTCTTGTTGATCGCGATGCGTGTATCGAGTGCGTGCAACCGCGCAATGAGTCCGTCGACGCGCATGCGGGCCATCGCGTCGTCGCCGGTGTTGATCGCCGCCAGCCGCATGGCAAGATCGCGTGAGGCGGTCAGGATCTGA
>JBFJQO010000278.1:0-3170 GCA_041616535.1 Woeseiaceae bacterium
CCGCATCACGGGAACCGTCACGGGCGAAGCCATTGCCGTGGCCGAGGGCGCCGTCGTGGAAGGCCAGATGAAGACCACGGGCCAGGTCGATCCCGTCGAATTCGTCGAGAAACGCGAGAAATAGTCCGCATCGGAAAATACGGGTCCGCGGCCGGACCGGAATGCTACACTGGCGGCGGTCAAAGCCGAATAATAACGATGACATGATCGGCCGCAGGATTCCGCGCTTCCTCCTGTACGCGACGACGCTTGGCGTCATCGTCGCGGGCCTGATGCTGTCCATGTTCTATGGCCAGTACCGCTGGCTCGCGCGGGAGATCGTCGCGACGAGTTACGAGGAGCATCGCAGCCTCGTCGAAGCGAGTTTCGAGCGCCGCGTGCGGGCCAACCTTCACCAGGTCGCGCATTCGCTGTCGTCCGCCGACGATGCCGCCGGCATTACCGATGCGCTCAGGCGCGGACTCGCGGACAACCCGAGCTTCAACGGGCTCCGCTTCGAGGACAAAACGGGCCAGAGCTGGTTCGCCGGCAACTATCCCGAGGTCCCCTACTCCGCCGAGGTTATCTGGCTGGAGGAGCAACTGCTGATGACCTACGCGGTCCTCCGCGATACGCAGGAGATCGGCCATGTATCGACGTCGGTCCAGCTGACCCACTTCGATCAGGAACTTGCGGAGTTCGCCAACCAGCTCGAACGCAAGGAATACGAGAGTCGTCAGCTCAGCCTGCTGTGGATCGGCGGCGGCACGATCGCCGTGCTGCTGCTTTGCGGCATCGTCATCTGGCTCATCGTTCGGGGCCAGACGAACCGCATCCGGCAGCTTAAAGCCCAGGCCGAACGTTTCAGCGACGCCGACTTCGGCGAGCCCCTGCCCGTGGTGAGCGGTGACGAACTCGGCGCGCTGGCCGCGGTTTTCAACGAAATGCGCGACAAGTTGCGCAAGACGACGCACTCACGCGACTACGTCGACAGCATCCTGTCCGGAATGAACGAAGCGATCATCGTGACGACCGACGACGGGCGCATTCGCCACATCAACACGGCGACGACGCATTTGCTCGGATACGATGAGGATGAACTCAAGGGGATGTCGATCGACTTTGTCGTGAACTCGAACAAGAGCGGTTCGCTCGCCGATGACACGCCGTCGGGTCTGCCCAAGGAAGCCTCTTTCGAAAGCAAGTACGGCGAAACGATACCGGTTTCGTACACATGCTCTATCGTCCGTGACGACGGCGACGGTACGGGAACGCGAATTTACGCCGCGCAGAACATCACCGAACGACGCAGGGCGGAAAAGCGCATTCGTTATCTCGCGCGGATCGATCCGCTGACCAAGGTCCCGAACCGGATGCAGTTCCAGCATCTGCTGCAGCGCGGGATCGCGCGGGCACGGCGCGCCGGGCGGCCGTTGTGCCTGTTTTACGTGGACATCGACCACTTCAAGGAGATCAACGACACATTCGGCCATCTCGCCGGCGACACGACGCTGGAGACCGTCGCCGAGCGACTCACCGCGGCCTTGCCGAAGCACTCCATCATCGGGCGCCTGGCCGGCGACGAATTCGCCATCATCGTCGACAACCTCGGGCCGGACAAGGCCCAGAACAGGACGACCACGGAGCTCGCCAAGAAGATCCTGAATCGCCTCGCCGATCCGTTCTTCGTGCAGGGGCACGAGGTCTTCATGACGGCCAGCATGGGCATTGCGTATTACCCGAAAGATGCGCCGAATGTCATCGACCTGATCCGTAATGCCGACGCCGCGCTGTACCACGCCAAGAAGTCGGGCGGCAACGTCTTCGAGGTTTACGCGCCGTCGATGAACGAGGCGACCGTCGAACGACTCATGACCAAGAGCAAGCTGAAGCGGGCCTTCGAACGGGACGAGCTGCTCGTGCACTATCAGCCGAAGTACAACCTCGAGACGGGTGAGGTTTTCGGCGCCGAGGCACTCGTGCGCTGGGAACTGCCCGAACGCGGACTCATCCTGCCCTCGGACTTCATACCGATCGCCGAGGAGACGAGCCTGATCATCGAGATCGGCGAATGGGTGCTCGACAAGGTCTGCGAAGACTTCCGGCTCTGGCAACGCAGCGTCGGGGCGCCCGGACGCGTCTCCGTGAATCTATCGCTGAAGCAATTGCGCCAGGCCAATTTCACGAGGCGCATCGGTGCGATTATGCGCAGCCATGAAGTGTCGCCGACGTCGCTCGAACTCGAGATCACCGAGACGACGCTGATGGAAAACCCGGAGCGTACGATCAAGCTGCTCGACCAGTTGTACGGCCTCGGCCTGCACCTCGCGATCGACGACTTCGGCACCGGCTACTCGTCGCTCAGTGCGCTGCAGCAGTTTCCGATCAGCACGCTGAAGATCGACAAATCGTTCGTGCGCGATATCGTCAACAACCCCGACGACGCGACCATTGTCGACACCATCATCCAGATGGGTCGCAACCTCAACATGGATGTCGTCGCCGAAGGCGTCGAGGACGAGGGGCAACTCAATTTTCTGCAAAAACTCGGTTGCACGTTCGCCCAGGGCCTCTTGTTCGGCGATCCGATGAGCGCCGATAATTATGTCGAGCTGTTGCTCGCACAGGCCGAGGGAACCGATACGCACCGCGCGCTTTTCGGCTAAGCGGCGCGTTCATCCGCGGTTCAGCCAGGACCTACCATAATCGCCGATATCCTCAGTAACATTCTGATTATATTAATACTTTTTATCGGCTTCACACTGCTCCGGCAACATGCTTAAATTGCCGAACCCAAATAAAGCCGACCGGCGCCCGACGCCAACCCGGCCAGGCAAAGAAACCATCATGAATACAGCGACCAGATCCGCCGCCCTCGTGGCACTCGTTTTTCTCGCGCACAGCGCCCTTGCCTGCGAATACCCGCAACGCGCCGACGTACCGGACGGAGCAACGGCCACGAAGGACGAGATGATCGCGGGCCAACGCAGCGTCAAGAGTTATGTTGCCGCGATGGAAGAGTACCTCACATGCATCGAAGCTGAGGAGGCACAGGCCGTGCTCACGCTCAGCGAAGAGGTCGACGAGAGCGGCAAGCGGCAGCGCGCCGAACTATTCAACAAGAAATACAATGCGGCGGTCGAGGAAATGAACCTGGTCGCCGAGCAGTTCAACATCCAGGTGAGAGCGTA
>JBFJQO010000279.1:0-3158 GCA_041616535.1 Woeseiaceae bacterium
CAACAAACTGGTCTTTCCGGAAGGCGCAAGCCTCGGCGACATCGCGGCGCGCGGCTATGACACGCAGTCTGACCGGCGCGAGCGCGGTGAAGTCGGCATCGACAGTGAGGGATTCGCCGGCATGGGCGATTTCATTGCCCGCCTGACCGACGTGCAGCGCGACGTCAAGATCCGACGGGCAGACAGCGTCGCCTGGTCGAGTGCGCGCATCGGCCGCACCGTAATGAACGAGGATGCCCTGCAGACCTTCGCGAATTCCCGGGCGCGCGTCGACTTCACGACGGACAATCGTCTGCAGATCGGGCAGAACTCGCTGGTCGTGTTCCGGAGCAATACCGCCGACCCGTTCCTGCAGAAACGCGACCCGGCGGTCGTCGTCATGCAGGGCGAACTGGGCGGCAGCGTCAACGGCGATTTCGGCGCATTTGCCGTACAGCTGCCGTCCGGCGTCGCGATTCTTAGCGCCGATGCGGAGACCGGCGCGCCGGCCGACTTCAAGCTGAGCGTCAATCCCGACAAGTCGTCGACGATCGCGATGTACTCGGGCTCGGCCGCGATTGACATCAACGGCAAGCGCTACCAGGTCGGCGCCAACCAGGCGCTGACCGTCAGCGAGGATGGCAGGACCGCCGGGGTGCGCGGATTGCCAGCGGCGCCGAGGGTCGTATCACCGGGCCGCAACATGGTAGCGAAGTTCCGTGACCTGCCGCCGCGCGTGAATTTCGAATGGGGCAACGTGGCCCGCGCTCAGACCTACCGGCTCGAGGTAGCAAGGGATGCGAACTTCGAGAAGATCATCGTCGATGAGAACCTTCGAGACACGTCGTTTACCCACGGCAACCTGGCCGAGGGCAAGTACTACTGGCGCGTAAGCGCGCGCAACGGCTGGGTGCAGGGCCCCGTTACAGCGCCGCGCCGCCTGCACGTCGAACAGGACCTGGAGCCGCCTGACCTCGAGCTCTCGCCGATCCGCCAGGCTGCGACAGGCGAGTACCAGCTGCGCGGCAGGACGTCGCCGGATGCCCGGGTCTACGTGCGCGGGGAAACCGTGGAGGTATCCGCCGATGGAACATTCGATTACGTATTCAGGACCGCCCCCGGCGCCCAGGCCATCGTGGTCGAGGCGATCGACTCGGTCGGCAACATCGCAACCAACTCGCAGATTTTCTATGGCGACACCATTGTCTCAAGGAGCAACTAGTCATGCCTCGCTTTAGCTTTCCCATTCGCGTGAAGGTGCTGCTGACCGTCGTGATACTCCTCATGATCGTCATGGGCCTGAACACGACGACAATGGCCAACCTGTTCCGCAAGGACAAGACAACGTACATGCGTGACCTCACTGTCGTCACGGCGCGGCACCTCGCGGAAGAGTCCGACGCGCTGCTGCGCACCTACGCGGCTAACATCCGGGTCTTTGCCGACGTCGTCTACGACGCCTCGATCGATCCGGCAACGAAGCAGGAGATCGTGCAGGACCTGTTCCGGAACTACGAGGATATCGTTGCCATAACGGCTCAGTGGGGCACGACGAGCCCGGTGACGGTATTCGACACGAACGCCCTGCAGCAGCTCGGTGTCACCCGCCAGGAGCTGCTCGCGCACCGGCAAACCAACCCGGTGCCCGGATCGCTCGACGGGTCGATCGACGTGCGCCTCGACGAGATCAAGCCGGGCGTGAAGCTGGCCATGATGACGGTCGAGATCCCGGCAGCCGGCGAGGCACCGGTGATCTCGATGGCGGCCAGCATCGATCCGTCGAAGCTGATTGCCGTCACCCAGCGATCGCGCGGCTTTCGCGCAATGATCATGAATCGGCAGGGTATACCGATCTTCGACGCGAGTGCGGATAGTCAGCAAACCGCGCCGGCGTGGGCCGAAGAGCTGTTGCAGGACTCGCGTGCCGCCTTCGGCACGACGCTCGAAATCATGGACGAGGGCGTGCCGACGCTGCTGGCCTATGCGCCACTGGCAAACGGCTCGCTGTTGGCGACGATTCGCGTGCCGACCAGCGTTGTCTACATGACGGCCCGCGACCTTTTCTCCAACCTGATGATCGGCGCTTTGCTGTTGTTCGCGCTCGCAGCACTTGCCAGCCTGCTGTTCGCGCGTCGCCTGACCCGGCCGCTCGAGAACTTGAGCAACGCCGCGCAGAAGGTCGGTAAGGGACATTTCGAGGTCACAGTGACATCGGAATCGGATGACGAGATCGGCGCGTTGTCGCAATCGTTCAACCAGATGACCAACGAGCTGCGCGAGCGCGAGTCCAAGCTGGAGCACGCCAACGCGGCGCTGATCCAGTCGGAGAAACTCGCGGCATTCGGTCAGCTCGGCGCGGGTATCGCGCACGAGGTCAAGAACCCGCTCGCCGGCATCCTCGGCTATGCACAGCTGACATTGCGCAAGCTCGAGCCGGACAGCCCGTTTCGCAAGAACCTCGACGTGATAGAAAAAGAGACTCGGCGCTGTACGGACATCATCTCCAACCTGCTCAAGTTCGCGCGCCAGGAATCGACGGAGACCAAGGCGACGAATATCAACGAGGTCGTCGACGCCGCGCTGACGATCGTCGATCATCAGCTGTCCATCAATAACGTAAAGATCACCCGCGAGCTGGATCCGAAGATTCCGGAGTTCCCGGCCAGTGCCAACCAGCTGCAGCAGGTCATAATGAACTTCGCCATCAACGCCCAGCAGGCGATGGGAGAGCAGGGCGGCAACCTGACCGTGCGCACGCACCAGAACGACGAGGGCGCCATTGTCGTGGAGGTCGAGGACGACGGGCCCGGGATCCCGAAGGAGATTCGCGGCAGTATCTTCGACCCGTTCTTCACGACCAAGCCGGCGGGCCAGGGTACGGGCCTGGGCCTTTCCGTAACCTACGGAATTGTAAGGGATCATGGCGGTGACATCCGGATAGAAGACCCGCCGGGAGGCGGCACCCGGTTCGTTGTCACGCTGCCGATCAATGCCGCAAAAACGCCCTGAGAACGGTGTTAAACGCCTGATTTTGTGCGGTCGGTCACGTTAGCAAGCCGGGTTTTTGGCCATATTAGACATATGAACGCCCAGGCAGAAGCCAGTGTCCGCACGCCGGCGCTTCAGCTGAAGCGCGTGCTGGTCGTGGACGACGACGCCAGTATCCTCGGCGTCGTATC
>JBFJQO010000280.1:0-3158 GCA_041616535.1 Woeseiaceae bacterium
GGCGGGTGAGGGCGACGTCGACCTGTCGCTCGCGCTGAGTCGCAATGGTGTCAGCGCCGCCACCGCAGAATTCGACCTCGGCGACGTGCAATTCACGACCGGCGAGGTGTTCGACCTCGAGGGCCGCGCGGAGCTGGACGTAACGGCCGACGGCTGGCTCGTGGCGGCCGAGGAGTTCCGGATCGCGACGGAGGACCACGAATGGCCGGAAGCGTCGTTGCGGGCCGAGGCCAGCGTGGATGACGACGGGCGCATCGTGATGCTCGATGTCGGCGCCACCTACCTGAACCTGGACGATCATGTACTCCTGTTGCCGGTCCTGCCCGATGATCTGCGCGCCAGGCTCGACGCGCTCGCACTGAGCGGCGAGGTACGCGATTTTGTCGCGACCGTATCCGACGTCGGTGGCGCGGCGCCGAATTACGACGTGATGGCCAACCTTCGCGCGTTTGGTGTCGCCGCCGACGACAAGCGTCCCGGCATCCGCGGATTCACGGGCCAGTTGCGCGCCAACCGTTCGGGCGGTCGCCTCGAAATACAGTCGCGTGACATGTTGCTCGACCTGCCGCAGTTCTTCGAGGGCCCGGTCGACATCGATACTGCGGCGGGCACGATATTGTGGCGCGCTAGCGGCGAGCGCATCACGGTACTCTCGGACAGCATCCGCATCACGAATTCCGTGCTCGACACGCGCATCAACGTGCAACTCACGCTCGGCCGCGACGGCAGTGCACCCGACATCGACCTTGCGAGCACGTTTGCGATCAGCGACGTGGGCGCCGCGCGACGCTACATCCCGCCCAAGATCATGAAGCCGAAGCTCTACAACTGGTTCCAGGGTGCGCTCCTTGGTGGCTCGATCGAACGGGGTACGCTGCGACTCAAAGGTCCGCTCGACCGATTCCCGTTCGACAATGACGAGGGGCGCCTGCTCGTGGAGGGGTCGGCGCGCAACCTGAGCTTCAAATACCAGCCCTTGTGGCCGGCCGCTGCGCAAACCGACGTCGATATCGTGCTCGACAACACACGGCTCTACTCGGTGCGCAACCGGTCGATGCACGCGGGCAACGCAGCCGTCGACACGGCAATCGAAATCGCGAACCTTCGAGAGCCCGTCTTGACGATCAACGGGCTGGTGACGGGCACGCTCGAAACCATGCGGCAATTCGTTCTGCAGAGCCCAATCAATCGCTTTACGGGCGGCAATCTCGCCCGCGTCGCGATGTCCGGCGAGGCCTCGTTCGACCTCGACCTGACCGTACCGCTGAAACGAGCGAAGGAAACGACGATCACGGGACTGCTGCGCAGCAACAACGGCACGGTCGCGGTGGCCGGACTCAATGCACCGATCACCGACCTGATCGGCGACGTCACGATCACGCGCGATAGCATCACGGGTGAGTCGCTCGGCGGGCGCTTCCTCGGCGAAGACGTCAGTCTGCGCATCGGCCCGGGCCAGGATCCGCAGTACTTTGCGACCGCGACCGCGACCGGCACGGCGACCGCGACGGGCATTATCGAGGAACTCGGCGTGCCGCTGACCGGCCTGATTGAAGGCGCGGCACCGTACGAGGCCCGCATCCTGTTCCCGCGGGGCAACCAGGACCCGGCGCCGCCGTTCACCGTGCGGGTCGCCAGTCCGCTGCGCGGCATGGCCTTGAATCTGCCCGAGCCCATCGGCAAGCAGGCCGATGCGCCGATGCTGCTTCGCGGCGACATCCGCTTCATGCCCGGTGGCGAACGCATCGAAAGCGCGGGCCTTGCCGACAATGGCATCGCCTGGCAGCTCGTGTTCTCACGCCCCGAAGGCGAGTGGGACCTGGACCGTGGTGTCATCATGTCCGGCGGCGGTGCGATCGAGCCCGCCGACACGCGCGGCCTGCACCTGCGGGGCCGGACGAGCATCCTGCGCCTCGACGAATGGCTGAGCCTGTCGCGGGGCGACGAGAAAGCCACGGGGGCGGCCGGGCGCATTCGTTCCGTCAATCTCGCCATCGACAACCTGTTCGTGATCGGCCAGCACCTGCGGGACCACACGGTGCGCGTCGATCGCAGTGCGCGGGACTGGCTCGTCCAGCTCGACGGCGACGACGTGAAAGGGTCAGTATTCGTGCCCTACGATTTCGGTTCCGAGCGCACCATCGTGGTCGAAATGGACCGCCTCCGTCTCCCGGGCGACGATACGTCGCCGCCCACCGAATCGAGACTCGATCCGCGTATGTTGCCGCCGATCCGTCTGACGGCCGTCGAATTTGCGCTCGGCGACCGCAATTTCGGTGCTGTCGAGGCGAACCTGGTACGCACCGGGAACGGCCTCGAGACCGATAAATTAATCGCGATCGACGACAGCTTCGAGATCGTTGCCAACGGCAGCTGGGTCGCCGACGAACGCGAGCCGCTCGGCAGCCGCACCGCCGTGACGGGATCGTTAAACAGCACCGACGTCGGCGCAACGATGAGCCGCCTCGACATTGCCGAGGGCGTCACGGGCGACGCGATGGGCATCGTCTTCGACATGAGTTGGGGCGGCGGCCCACGCGCGAATTTCCTGGACGTGCTCGACGGCGAAGTTCGCCTCGAGATGCAGAACGGCCAGCTGGAAGAGGTCGAGCCCGGCGCCGGTCGTATGCTCGGCCTGATGAGTTTCGTCGCGCTGCCGCGCCGCCTTTCGCTCGATTTTCGCGATGTCTTCAATCGCGGCTTTGGCTACGACACGATCGAGGGCTCGTTCGCAATCGTCGACGGTGTGGCATCGACGTGCGACATGTCGCTCGAGGGCCCTGCCGCCGACATAGGCATCGTCGGACAGGCAGACCTGTCCGTTAAGCTGTACCAGCAAGGCGCCGTCATCAGCGCCAAGGTCGGCAATACATTGCCGATCGTCGGCGCCGTCGTCGGCGGACCGCCGGGCGCCGCCGCGATGCTGATCTTCTCGCAGATATTCAAGAAGCCGCTGGAGGAGGTCGGGCAGGTGTTCTACGCAATCTCAGGTCCCTGGGAGGAACCCTCGATCGACGCGGTCGACTCGGATGCGTTCGTCCGCTATGGGCAGCTGGCGGGCTGTCTTCCCGCGGAACCGCAGCAGGAATGAAATGCGTGTCGCCGCGATCCAGATGAATTCGGGCCCCGACGTCGGGGCGAACCTCCAACTGGCGGAA
>JBFJQO010000281.1:0-3107 GCA_041616535.1 Woeseiaceae bacterium
GCATTGTTGTAGTGCATCGGGTAGCCGAGCGCCTTGCTGAGTTCCTGCGTGATCAGCCACTCGTCCATGCCCTGGCGCGGCTTCATGACCGGGCGCACGCGATTGATGCGGCGCTCGGCATTGATGAACGTGCCGTCTTTCTCGAGGAAGGACGTGCCGGGCAGGAAGACGTGCGCGAACTTCGCGGTCTCGTTCAGGAACAGGTCCTGCACGACGATGCATTCCATCGCGCTGAGTGCGGCCTCGACGTGCAGCGTGTTCGGGTCTGATTGCGCGAGATCCTCGCCCTGGATGTACATCGCCTTGAATGTGCCGTCACAGGCGGCATCGAACATGTTCGGGATACGGAAACCCGGTTCCGGGTCGATCTGCACGCCCCAGTGCTGCTCGAACGAGCCGCGCACGGCATCGTCGGACACCGGCCTGTAGCCGGCCAGCTCGTGCGGGAACGAGCCCATGTCGCAGGAGCCCTGCACGTTATTCTGGCCCCGGAGCGGGTTGACGCCGACGCCGGAGCGGCCGAGGTTGCCGGTTGCCATCGCGAGATTGGCCATGCCCATGACCATCGTCGAGCCCTGGCTGTGCTCGGTCACGCCGAGGCCGTAGTAGATCGCGCCGTTCCTCGCCTGGCCGTAGAGGCGTGCCGCGCCCCGAATATCCTCGGCGGAGACGCCGGCGATCTTTGCGACCGCTTCCGGCGAGTTCTCAGGCTTCATGATCATCGCCTTCCACGCCTCGAACGAGTCGACGTCGCAACGCTCGCGCACGTACTCCTCGGCGACTAGGCCTTCCTCGACGACAACGTGCGCAAACGCATTGATGATCGGCACGTTGGTGCCGGGAGAGAGCGGCAGGTGGTAGTCGGCCTGCACGTGCGGCTGACGAACCAGGCCGATCTTGCGCGGGTCGACAATGATCAGTTTGGCGCCCTGCCGGAGACGGCGTTTCATCTGCGAGGCGAATACCGGGTGACCTTCGGTCGGGTTTGCGCCTATGACGACAATGACGTCGGCGTCCATGACGCTGTCGAACGGCTGCGTGCCGGCCGATGTACCGAGTGTCTGCTTCAGCCCGTAGCCGGTCGGTGAGTGGCAGACGCGTGCGCAGGTGTCGACGTTGTTGTTACCGAGTGCCGCACGCACCAGTTTCTGCACGACGTAGACTTCCTCATTCGTGCAGCGCGACGACGTGATACCGCCGATCGACTTGCGGCCGTATTTTTCCTGGATCTCCTTGAAACGCCTGGCCGTGTAGCTGATCGCCTCGTCCCAGCTGACCTTGCGCCACGGGTCGGTGGTCTTCTCGCGAATCAGCGGATCGAGCACGCGGTCGCGGTGCGACGCGTAGCCCCACGCGAATCGACCCTTGACGCAGCTGTGGCCGTGATTGGCCTGGCCGTCCTTGTACGGCGTCATGCGTACGACCTGGTCGCCCTTCATCTCGGCCTGGAACGAGCAGCCGACACCGCAGTAGGCGCAGGTCGTCACGACCTTGCGCTCGGGTATGCCGTTTTCGACGATGCTCTTTTCCATCAGTGTTGCAGTCGGACAGGCCTGCACGCAGGCGCCGCAGGAGACGCATTCGGACTCGAGAAAATTTTCGCCGGTAATGCCGGCGGATACTTTGGATTCGAAGCCGCGGCCCTCGATCGTCAGCGCGAACGTGCCCTGGACTTCGTCGCAGGCGCGCACGCAGCGCGAGCAGACGATGCACTTGCTGGCATCGAACTGGAAATACGGATTGCTGGCGTCGACCGGCGCATCGAGATGATTCTCGCCATCGAAGCCGTAACGCACGTTGCGCAGGCCGACGGCGCCGGCCATGTCCTGCAGCTCGCAGTCACCGTTGGCGGAACAGGTCAGGCAGTCGAGCGGGTGATCGGAAATATAGAGTTCCATCACGTTGCGCCGGAGCTTCGCGAGCCGTGCGGTCTGCGTGTGGATCTTCATGCCGTCCTCGACAGGCGTCGTGCAGGACGCCGGCGTGCCTTTACGGCCCTCGATTTCCACCAGGCACAGCCGGCACGAGCCGAACGGCTGCAGGCTGTCGGTGGCGCACAGCTTCGGGACGTCGATACCGGACGTGCGGGCCGCACGCAGGATGCTGCTGCCGGCATCGACAGTGACTGCCTGGCCGTCGATCTCGACGCTGACGGTCTTGCCATTGGCCGGGCGCGGCGTGCCGTAATCAGCCTGGCGTGTACGATTCATTCTGCACCTCCGGCACGAGGCGCAAAGTCCTCGGCGAAGTGTTCAAGGATACTCCTAACCGGGTAGGGCGTCATGCCGCCCATTGCACATAAGGACGCGTCTTCCATCGTGTCGCACAGCTCGACAAGCAAGTCGTAGTTATCCTCGCGGTCTTCGCCCCGGATCATGCGGTCGATGACCTCGACGCCGCGCGTAGAGCCGATCCGGCACGGCGTGCACTTGCCGCAGGATTCGATCGCGCAGAATTCCATCGCGAAACGCGCCTGCTGCGCCATGTTCGCCAGGTCGTCGAAGACGACGATGCCGCCGTGGCCAATCATGGCGCCGATGCCGATGAACGCCTCGTAGTCGAGCGGGGTGTCGAGCCGCGACTCCGGGATGTAGGCGCCAAGCGGGCCGCCGACCTGCACAGCCTTGATCGGGCGGCCCGACGCAGTGCCGCCACCATAGTCCATGATCAGTTCGCGCAACGTGATACCGAAGGCCTTCTCGACGAGACCACCGCGCTGCACGTTGCCGGCGAGCTGGAAAGCGAGCGTGCCTTTAGAACGGCCAACGCCGTAGCCCGAGTAGCGCCCGGCGCCGAGCCGCAGGATATTGGGCACCGATGCCAGTGTTACGACGTTGTTGACGACGGTCGGCTTGCCGAACAATCCCGCAATGGCCGGTAGTGGCGGCTTGTACCTGACGATGCCGCGCTTGCCTTCGAGGCTCTCGAGCATCGCGGTTTCCTCGCCGCAGACATAAGAGCCCGCGCCGAGATGCACATCTATCGAAAAATCGAAGCCACTGCCCTGGATGTCTTGTCCGAGCCAGCCGGCGTCTTCGGCCATGCTGATCGCGCGCGTCAGAATCTTGTGCGTCAGCGGGTACTCCGAGCGCAGGTAGATGTAGCCC
>JBFJQO010000282.1:0-3086 GCA_041616535.1 Woeseiaceae bacterium
CGGGCTGGGACGACCCGCGTATGCCGACGATCTCGGGCATGCGTCGTCGTGGTTATCCGCCCGCGGCACTGCGCGAATTCGTGAAACGCGCGGGTGTCACTAAGAAGGACAAGCTCATCGAGATGGGGGCGCTCGAGACTTGCGTACGCGACGTGCTCGGCGACTCGGCGCCGCGGCGCATGGCCGTGCTCAAGCCGCTCAAGGTCGTGCTGACGAATTACCCCGCGGACCAGGTCGAGATGATGGAGGCGATGAACCACCCGGCCAACCCCGATTTCGGGACCCGCGAGCTGCCGTTTTCACGCGAACTCTGGATCGAGCAGGACGACTTCATGATCGACGCGCCGCGCAAGTTTTTCCGCCTCAAACCGGGCGGCGAGGTGCGGCTGCGTTTCGGCTATATCATCCGCTGCGACGAGGTGATCCAGGACGGCGACGGCAACGTCGTCGAACTGCGCTGCAGTTATGACGCCGAGACGCGCAGTGGCACGGGATCGTCGGATCGCAAGGTGAAGGGCACGATCCACTGGGTGTCCTGCGCACATGCCGTCGAGGCAAGCGTGCGACTCTACGACCGGCTCTTCAACGAGGCGAACCCGAACGCGGCCGCGGACTTCCACAGCGTGTTGAACCCGGACTCGCTCGACCTCGCCGATGCGAGGCTCGAACCCTCACTGGCCGATCTCGCGCCCGGCGAGGCGGTGCAGTTCGAGCGGCTCGGCTATTTCTGCAAGGACGCCGTCGACGACAACGACGATGCTCACGTCTTCAACCGCATCGTCACACTGAGGGATTCGTGGGCGAAACTCGAGAAGCAGGCGCTACAGAAGCAGTAGCCAACTGGATTCAGGTACCAAATAAGGTACCGGACACCCTATTTGAATCAGGTACCGGACACCCTATTTAAGTCGTGTATCCGTCGCGGATGACGAGCGGCGCGCCGCGCGCCGAACCGAGGCCTTCTGCCGCGCTGCCTTCGGCGCGCGCGACCTCGACAACCCCGAAAGAATTGATCAATGCGAGATACTCGCCCGGTTTGGCGCGCCCGTACGTCGCGCGCATGGCGATCTCGTGGCCCGCGATGTGCGCAACCGGTTCCGCAAACGGCTCGATCAACGCGCTGTCGATGTTACTGATCAGATTGCCGAATGTGTCGACCGTGACGATGACGCCGCTGACGCGGTTCGCGGTCGCCTCGGGCTCGTCGATCCACCCCGGGGCCCATTCGCGCGTCGGCGAAGCAATCTCCGCGATCTCGATCCGGCCGGCTGCCAGCTCGGCCGCGAGCGGTGCGAAGATGTCGCGGCCATGGAATGTCGCGCTCGGCGGGGGCAGGTCCAGTCCGCCGAGCCGATCGAGGTCGAGCCGGTAAACCTCGGGCTCGTCGCACACGTCGAACAGCTGCGCCAGCAATCCGTTGTCGGGCGCCATGAACATGTGCCCGTCGCAACGCGCAAGCACGATGTCGCGTTCCGTGCCGACGCCGGGATCGACGATGGCAAGGTGCACGGTTCCCGCCGGGAACCAGCAATACGCACGACTGACCCAGAAACCCGCTTCGGGTGGCCACTGCGCCGGAATATCGTGCGCGAGATCGACGATCCTGGCCCCGGGAAAACGGCTCAGGATGACGCCCTTCATGACGGCCGTGAACGGCCCCTTGTGGCCGAAGTCGGTCGTAACCGTGATGACACCCGACGGCTGCATGGCCTTCAGTCTATCAGGCCGCCTCGGGTATGGCGCGCTGCCGGAAGAAGTGGCGCGCCCAGTAGATGAACACCGTGTCGATCGCGGCGATCACGACCTTGAACAGGTACTTGGCCGCGCCGAGTGCGAGTGCCGTGCGCAGGTCGACGATGCCCCACCAGGCGACCAGCGAGTAGATTGTCGTATCCACAACCTGCGAGCTCAGCGTCGAACCGTTATTGCGCAGCCACAGCCACCGTTCGCCGGTCAGCGACTTGATCTTGTGGAAGGCCCAGACATCGAAGTGCTGGCTGATGAAATACGCAAGCAGCGAGCCAAAGATGAAACGCGGTGTGAAGTCGACGATCGTCGCGAACGCCGCATGAATCGAAGCCGAAAAATCTGCTGTCTCCGGGTTACTGCTCGGCTGGTAGAGCAGGGCGATGCTCAGCATGACGAGGACGATGATGCTGACGGCGAAGCCCATGCGCACGGCTTTGTTCGCGGCCGCCCTGCCGTAGTTCTCGGAGAGCACGTCGGTCGCAAAGAAGATGCTCGAGTAGAAAATGACGCCGAGGCTGGTTTGCATGCCGAAGATGATCGTCAGCTTCGGACCCTGCAGATTGGCGAGTACGATCGCGAGCGCGATCGCCACCTGTAGGCCTGCCTTGCCGAACAGGCGGAACAGCAACAAGGTGAAGCCGAGGTCGACGAACAGCGTCGTGAACCAGAGCAGCTCCTGGTTGCCGGCGAAGAAATCGACGACGGCCTGCGGGAACATGGTGCTACTGTATCAGGCCGCGAGCTTGTCGAGATGCCAGTCGGCGTCGCCGAACAGCATGCAGATCGCCGTGAGGCGTTTGAAGTAGTGTGCGACGTCGAGATCCCAGGTGACCCCCATGCCGCCGTGAATCTGGATCGCCTCTTCGCCCAATTTGCGTCCCGCCGTGCCGATTAGGTACTTGATAGAACTGACGGCGCGCTGCGCTTCAGGCCCGCCCTCCGTCCAGGTCAAGACGGCCCAGGTGAGCAGCGACCGCGCTTTCTCGCAGGCCATGAGCATGTCGACCATGCGGTGCTGCAGCGCCTGGAACGACCCGATGGGCACGCCAAACTGCACCCGGTCCTTCGAGTACTCGACGGTCTTGTCCTTGAGGATCTGCATGATGCCGACGGCCTCCGCACAGATGGCGAGGGTCGCCTCGTCGATCGTCGCATCGAGCGCGCCGAACCCGCCGTCGACGTCGCCGAGCACAGCGTCGGACGTCAGGCGAACCTTGTCGAGCACGATCTCGGCTGCGCCCAGGCCGTCGATCGTGGCGTAGGCATTACGCGATACGCCGTCGCTGTCCGCCGGTACGGCGAACAAAGTGATCCCCGCCGCATCGTTACCCTGACCC
>JBFJQO010000283.1:0-3049 GCA_041616535.1 Woeseiaceae bacterium
GCGTCCGTCCAGGAAGCCAGCGCGTCGAGGTTGTCGGTATCGCCGGGTTTGATCGCGGGCAGGCTTGCGATTGCGCGCAGCACAACTTCGTCGTAGCGGTTCGACAAGCGCGCGATGATCGTTTCACCGGCGATGTATTCGGACGCCAGTGATTCGAGCGCGGCGCCGGAGAGTGGTGGCGCATCCTCGTTGACGAACAGTGCGGCGTCGTCGAGCGCCGAACTCAACAGGTACCGGTTCAGCTCTGCATCGTCCTTGACGTAGACCTCCTGCTTGCCGCGCTTGATCTTGTACAGCGGCGGCTGCGCGATGTAGACATGGCCGCGTTCGATCAGCTCGTGCATCTGACGGTAGAAGAACGTCAGCAACAGGGTCCGGATGTGCGAGCCGTCGACGTCGGCGTCAGTCATGATGATGATGCGGTGGTAGCGCAGCTTGTCAGGGTCGAAATCGTCACGGCCGATGCCGCAGCCGAGCGCGGTGATCAGCGTGCCGACTTCGGCCGATGACAACATCTTGTCGAAGCGGGCCTTCTCGACGTTCAGGATCTTGCCCTTCAGTGGCAGGATCGCCTGCGTGCGCCGATCGCGGCCCTGCTTCGCCGAGCCACCGGCGGAGTCGCCCTCGACGAGAAAGAGCTCGGACAGTGCCGGGTCTTTCTCCTGGCAGTCGGCGAGCTTGCCCGGCAGTCCGGCGATGTCGAGCGCGCCCTTGCGCCGGGTCATCTCGCGCGCCTTGCGGGCTGCTTCCCGGGCCCGGGCTGCATCGATGATTTTCGAGACGATGGCCTTGGCCTCGACCGGTTGTTCGAGCAGGAACTCTTCCAGGCGTCCCGCCAACGCATTCTCGACTATGCCTTTAATTTCAGATGAAACCAGTTTGTCCTTGGTCTGGGACGAGAACTTCGGGTCCGGCACCTTGACCGACAACACGGCGGTCAGGCCTTCGCGGGCATCGTCGCCAGTCGGCGAAAACTTGTCTTTCTTGCCGGACAGCTCTTTTTCGATATACGAGTTCAGCGTTCGCGTCAGCGCGCTGCGAAACCCCGCCAGGTGGGTGCCGCCGTCGCGCTGGGGAATGTTGTTCGTGTAGCAGAACATGTTTTCCTGGTAGCCGTCGTTCCACTGCATCGCTGCCTCGACGACGACGTCGTCGCGCGTCTCGGTGATGTGGAAGACCGTCGGGTGGACCGGCGTCTTGTTGCGATTCAGGTGCGCAACGAAGGCGCGGATACCGCCTTCGTACTCGAACAGGTCACGACGATCGTCGCGCTCATCGACCAGGTTGATGCGTACGCCGGAGTTCAGGAACGACAGCTCACGCAGCCGGCGCGCCAGCACATCGTAGTGAAACTCGATATTCGTAAACGTCTTCGAGCTCGGCTTGAAGCGGAGCGTCGTGCCCGTCTTGTCGGTGTCGCCAACGACCTTCAGCGGCGTCAGCGGCTCGCCGTGCTGGTACTCCTGCTGGTGGGTCTTGCCGTCACGATGAATCGTCAGCACCAGCTGTTCCGACAGCGCGTTGACCACCGAGACGCCGACGCCGTGCAGGCCGCCGGAAACCTTGTAGGAATTATCGTCGAACTTACCGCCGGCGTGCAGCACCGTCATGATGACTTCGGCCGCCGATCGTCCCTCCTCCGGGTGCATGTCGACCGGGATGCCGCGGCCGTCGTCGCTGATCGTCACCGACTCATCGGCGTGAATCGTCACGGTGATGTCGTCGCAATACCCGGCCAGCGCCTCGTCGATCGAGTTGTCGACAACCTCGAAAACCATGTGGTGTAAACCGGTGCCGTCATCGGTGTCACCGATGTACATTCCGGGGCGTTTGCGAACAGCTTCGAGGCCTTTTAAGACCTTGATATTACTGGAAGTATATTCTTTCTTGTCGGTCATGCACTTTTCTCGGACGATAACCGATCCATTGTACCAAAATGCGGGAAAAAACAGCGGCCTAAATGGCCTGCTGCTTATACGTGTCACAGGGCGGGGCCGTGTCATGCTGTTTGACCGAATGGCTCGCTTCGCTGCGCTTTATTTCGGTCAAACACCCCGACTCGGCCCCGCCGACAGCCGACCTCAAACGCGGGTCTCCAGGCCACATTTTTGCTGCTGCCGAATCGGGGGCTGCCTTAGACTTAGACAGGGTACGTGCGACGTTTCACGTGGAACACGGCCCGCGTTCGAGCTCGGTTGGGCCAGGTTTGCGGCGCTCGCAGAGAACCGCGCCGTTGGGCGCTGGCGCCCGGCTTTCCTGGGCAGAACAACCAATCGGCGCCGGCCCGCGCAGGCGCCCTGTTCGTACGGGACCGGGCTTGGGCATGGCGGCGGTGCGCTGTTCCGACGAAGTAAAGCGCAGCCCCGCGAGCCATGAGGAGGAATAGCGCGCCGCCGCCATGCCAGTGCGACGCTTCGAACAAATAGAGAACAGCCTTCTCAGGCGCGGGTCAGCACCCCGTGTTCCACGTGGAACCTCGCCGGCGCCTCCGGAAACCGCAGCACCGTGGCATCCAGCGCAGTGGCGATCACCTGGCTGCCGAGCGCATAGACCCGCCCCATCAGACGCTCAAGCGACGCCGCATCCAGCTCGGCGGCCGGATCATCCAGCATCAGCAACATCGGGCGCTCCAGGCGAGCCTGCACGACCTCGGCCGCGGCGAGCACCATCGAGCAGGCCAGCAGCTTTTGCTGGCCCCGAGACACGAGCCGGCGGGCCTGGCGGTCATCATGGATCAGCTTCAGGTCGGCCCGGTGCGGCCCCGCCTGCGTCGCGCCCTGCGTGATGTCGCGCTCGACCCCTTCAGACAGCGCCTCGGCGAGCGTCCGGCCCTCCGGCCAGCCGGGCCGGTACTCGAAGCCGACTTCCCCGCCCAACAGTTCACCGCCCTGCGCCTCGAGACTGGTTTTGCAAATCGCCAGTGTCGCCCGCCGCGCCGCATCGAGCTTCATGCCATGTTCGACAAGCTCGGCGTCCCAGGCGTCCAGCCCGGCAGCTCCGGTTTTCAGCGCCGCATTGCGCTGCTTCAGCGCCCGGCGATACCGCCGCC
>JBFJQO010000284.1:0-3046 GCA_041616535.1 Woeseiaceae bacterium
GTCGCGTAGATCGCGTCATCATGCCCGAGGGTCGCATCTTCCGGGCCCTCGAACCGACCGAGGTCGATTGCGGTTGTGGCTCGCAGCGCATCGTTCGGTGCGTACGGATCGACGAAACCGCGGTCGACCGGCGCCTGCCAGGCGACGGGTTCGATGGGCACCGGCCACAGCATGAGGTACAGCAGGGCCGCCGACACGAGCGCGCCGGCAACAAACAGGGTTTTCTTCACCGCGGATTCGGGTTAGCGCTGCGCGTCGATCATGCGCAGGAATTCGGCGCGGGTGCGGGCATCGCTGCGGAAGCCGCCGATCATCTGGCTGGTCACCATCGTGACATCCGATTTGTGCACGCCGCGTGTGGTCATGCACTGATGCGTTGCTCCGATGACGACCGCGACGCCCTTGGGCTGCAGAACGTCCTGGATGCAGTTCGCGATTTGCGCCGTCATTTTCTCCTGCACCTGGAAGCGACGCGCGAAAGCGTCCACGACGCGGGCAAGCTTGCTGATGCCGACAACCTTGTTGCGCGGCAGGTAACCGACATGCGCCTTGCCGATGATCGGGGCCATGTGGTGTTCGCAGTGCGACTCGAACGGAATATCGCGCAAGACGATCATCTCGTCGTATCCCTCGACCTCTTCGAACGTGCGCTCGAGGAACTCGTAGGGATTGACCTTGTACCCCGCGAACCAGTCCTCGTAGGCCTTGGCGACACGCTTGGGCGTGTCCCTGAGACCTTCACGGCGCGTATCCTCTCCCGCCCACAGCAGCAGCGTGCGGACGGCGTCCTCGGCCTGCTTGCGGCTGGGCTTACGTGGTTTTGGTTCTTTGGGCTTCCTGGCGGCCACGATAACGGGTCCTTGTCGGTGTCCGGCGTATCCTACGCAGACTTCTGATCGAGGTCGAGGCCGGCCGGACAGCTGACGCCGGTGCCGCCGAGACCGCAGTAGCCCCCCGGGTTCTTGGCCAGGTACTGCTGGTGGTAGTCCTCGGCGTAGAAAAACGTATCGAGCGGCGTGATCTCCGTCGTGATGTCGCCAAAGCCCGCCTTGCCGAGTTCGGCCTGGTAGGCATCCAGGGACTGGCGCGCACCGCGCTGCTGGATGTCATCGAGCGTGTAGATCGCGGAACGGTATTGGGTGCCGACGTCGTTGCCCTGGCGCATGCCCTGGGTCGGATCGTGACTTTCCCAGAAGACGCCGAGCAAGGTCTCGTAGCGGACGAACGCCGGATCGTAGACGACGAGAACGACTTCGGCGTGGCCCGTGTCGCCGCTGCATACTTCCTCGTACGTAGGGTTCGGTGTGATGCCGCCCGCGTAGCCGACGGCCGTCGTGTAGACCCCGTCGGTTTCCCAGAAGCGGCGTTCCGCGCCCCAGAAGCAGCCGAGGCCGAACACGGCCGTCTGCATGTTCTCGGGGAACGGCCCCTGCAACGGGTTGCCGCTGACGTAGTGCCGCTCGGGCACGGGCATGGCGCCGGCGCGGCCGGGCAGCGCCTCGCTTTTCGAAGGCATCGTGGTCTTTCTCATGTCTTTTTTCCGTCAGCGGTCTGCAAGGCCTCTTCCTTGCGGCGCATTTCCTCGATCTCGCGCTCACGATAAGTGAACTCGTGGCGGAAGACCTGGCCGCCCGATTCGACCGGCGCTCCGTCGACCAGCTGCGGCCTGAATGCGCGACGACGAATCTCCCGATGCACGACGCGCTGCATGTCGCGGAATTCGATCGGGTTTGCCTCGGTCTCCAGCACGCGCACGCGTCCCCGCGCTGACACGGTGTAGTTGACGGTAATCGTGCCGGTCTTGAGGTCGGTTACGCGCGGCCCGCCGCTGCCGGCCGCATTCGTCGAGTTGGGCAGCGGTTCTTCCCAGACCGGCACGGGCTTGCCCATGAGTTCGTCGCGCATCTGGATGCGGTCCTCGCCGGCCGACAGGTCGGTCCAGACCTCCTTGTAGATGCGTCGCGCCCGATTGTGTGACTCCGCGACGATATAGTAGTCGGCCAGCGCGAGCTTCGTTGTCGCCCTCTCCAGCCACGGGAAATCGGGCGTCGTCTCGGCGATGCGCACGGCCCGTTTGAAAAAGAGTTCGCCCGAGGACGTGATGGGCCGCTGCATGCTGTCACCCACGGGTTCGAAAAAATAAAACGACCGACCGAGCCTCAGTAAAGGGTCTACCAGCCGCGGGTCTTCGCGGCCCGCCGATTGTTCGATGATACGCACGGCGCGCCGGTACGTGGCGCGCTCGTCATTGTAATAGCCGGCCCGATGCTGCCAGCTCGCGCGGCGCATCAGCGACGGCAACAGGCCCATCGCATCGTCGCGGAAATGCCGGACATTCAGAATGTGAATGCGGTCGAGCACGTCGCGCGCCGCTTCGATATCGCCGAGGCGTACCTGGGCTTCGGCGAGCGACTCCAGGATCTCGACCTGTTCGATATTGTGGGGCCCCTCGTTGACGTGCGTGATGTGCCTCGCGCGGTTCAGCGTTCGCGACGCGAGATCGGGACGGCCCCGCCCGAGTTGTGCGGCCCCGAGGCCTTTCAGCGGGTTGACCAGTTGTTCGTTGAGCCGGTCCTCGATGATTTCGAGGATCTCGATGGCCGACGTGAAGTTCTGGATCGCGGCATCGTACTGCTGGTTGTTGTGCTGAACGATGGCCAGGTTGTTGAGGGCCCTGGCCGTTTCGTGCGATTGCGGGCCGTAGATTTCGATCGACATCTGCACAACGCGCTTGGCCGAAGTGTCGGCCTCGTCGTAGTTCTTTTCTTCGAGCAACCGCTGGAAGCGCGCAAACTCGCTCAGGACCGCGTCCTCGGTGGGTGGCGCCGGGTCTGCATCCTCTGTCGTCGCGGTAGCCTCCGTGCTCGTGACGTCATCGGCGACGGGTACCGTTTGCTCGAAAGTGTCGGTCCACTCTTCGGCTTCGCCCGCTTCCTGGCCGAAGCAGGCGAACGGCATTCCGAGCAGTAGAACGGCGAAGTTCCGGGTTCTCAGCATAGTCATTCGTCAGACACGGGTCCGGCTGTTTAGTTCTGCATGTGGCGGA
>JBFJQO010000285.1:0-2964 GCA_041616535.1 Woeseiaceae bacterium
AGGGCCGGGCCGACATTCCGGTACCGACCGACGTCGTCTGTGCCGATGCGTTCGCCGCGGATGCGAACGCGAGCACGAAGTCCGTCGAAGCGGTCGCGGCCGACGAAATGATCCTCGATATCGGGCCGCAAACCGCGGAACGATTCGCAGCCATCCTGAAAGCCGCGGGCACGATCATCTGGAACGGGCCGGTCGGCGTCTTCGAGTTCGACCGCTTCGGCGCGGGCACACAGGTGCTGGCTGAAGCCATTGCAAGGAGCAATGCGTTCTCGGTTGCCGGTGGCGGCGACACGCTCGCCGCGATCGACAAGTACGACGTCCGAGACGGTATTTCGTATATCTCCACCGGCGGCGGCGCCTTCCTCGAGTTCGTCGAGGGCAAGACGCTGCCCGCCGTCGAGATGCTGGAGCGCCGCGCGAACTCTTGAGGGGACAGCCCCCTTTCTTGGGGGAGAATCCCCATTGTCTTGCACACCCGGCCCATCGACACAGGGGGCTGTCCCCTCATTTCCTGTGGAAGCGTTTCCAGTCGCCCGTGACGGCGAGGGTCGTGCCCGGATACTGGATGTTGACAAACAGCGTCCGGCCGTCGGGGGAGAAGCAGACGCCCGCCAGCTCCGAAGTCGAATAGGAATTGTCGGCGATGGCGTACTGGCTGCCGTCGGGACGGACGCCGACGAGACCACAATGCGAGACGGTGTCCTCGCAGAGGATGAGGTCGCCCCAGGGCGCCATGGTCAGGTTGTCGGCATTGCGCAGGATCGAGCCGATACCCGATTCGGCGATCAGCTCGAGTCGGCCCGGCTCGTCCTTTTCGCGAGGCGTGCCCTCGAACGGGCCAGGCGTATACGTAAAGACCTGACCGAGACGATGCGGGCCGCCGATCGTACACGTGAACGCAAAGCGATCGCCTGCGTCGCAGAGTCCCTCGCCGCGCGCGAACATCGCCGCGCCTCGCTCGGCGCCGCGCAGCCGCAAGTCGTTGGAGTCGGGATCGACGTTGTCGAGGTCGATCCACGCGGTCCGGAGCGCCCGGCGCAGCGGCACTTCGCGATCGGGCGTCCAGTTGTGGGTCGGCAGAGCCGGCGCGCCGATGACGGCGAGCGCCTGCAGACGTCCGCCTGCGGACAGTTCGCCCGGTACGTCCGGGATATACCGGTAGAACAGGCCGTGATGGCGGTCCTCGGTCAGGTACACGATGCCCGTCGCCGCGTGCACGGCGCAGGCCTCGTGCTCGAAACGACCCATGGCCCTTATCGGCGAGGGATCGACGGGACCCCCGGCCGTCGCGGGCACCTCGAACACGTAGCCGTGACGGCGCTCCCGGGCGTGCCACTTGTCCTCGACGCGCGTCGACCCGGGATCCTCGAAGCACTCCTCGCAGGAGAGCCAGCTGCCCCACGGCGTCGGTCCGCCGGCGCAGTTCATCTCGGTTCCGGCCAGGCTCAGGTATTGCCGCTCGGTTTCCCCGGTCGCGGGGTTGTAGATGATCGTCGTCGTGCCGCCTGTCGCGGGCGAGGTGCCGTGCCCCCGGTCGTAGAACCGCTCGAGCAGCGCCTTGCGGGCGACTGGGTAACGGGGCCCGAGCGCCGTCTTGTCGGTATGCCGGAAGTCGAGCTCATGATTGCAGACGAGAATGACACGGCCGTCCGCGCCCGGGAATGCGGCCATCCCGTCGTGGGCGCCTGGTACGCGCAGCCCGTCGCTCATTGCCTCGCCAAATCGCGACACGACCCGGTACTCGAGTCCCGCCGCGAGGTCGAGGATCTCGCGCGGGTCGGCTGCGAGGCCGGCTGCGCGTGGCCCACGGACCCTGGCCGGATGGCAACCCTGCAGCACGGCAGGGGTCGTGGCGGCAGCGACGATGCACTGCAAGAAGCGGCGGCGATTCAGCATAAGCGGGCCAGGCAATGAGGAGTGCTCAGGGTAGCGGCATTCCGGTACCGCTGAAATACCGGCAAACCACAAGTCCCGGCCAACAGCGCGACAAAGCTGTGCAATAATCGCGCGCATGTTGAGAAGAACCAAGATCGTTGCCACGCTGGGTCCGGCGTCGGAGCGAGGCAAGACGTTGCGCAAGATGATCAAGTCCGGGCTTGACGTCGCGCGCCTCAATTTCTCGCACGGCAGCGCCGACGAGCATCGCGCGCGCGTGCGGCGCCTGCGCAAAGCGGCCGACGAGTGCGGTCGGGACATCGGCCTGCTCGGTGACTTGCAGGGCCCGAAGATCCGCGTCATGCGTTTCCGCAAAGGCAGCGTTCACCTGCGATCCGGGGATTCGTTCTTCCTCGACAGCGCACTGGGCCTGAACGACGGTACGAGGAAGGGGGTCGGGGTCGCGCTCGATACGCTCCACGAGGATGTCAAGAGCGGCGACACTCTGTTGCTCAACGACGGCCTGATCTCGCTGCAGGTAGACCGCATCGACGGTACGCGCATCCACACGACGATCGTCGACGGCGGCATCCTCTCGGACCACAAGGGCATCAACCTGAAAGGCGGTGGCTTGTCCGCAGCGGCGCTGACCGACATCGATCGCGAGAACATCAAGCTGGCAGCCGAACTCGAGATCGACTTCCTGGCGGTCTCGTTCGTGCGCAGCGGCGAGGATGTCGAGGAGGCACGACGGCTGTTCGAACAGGCCGGCGGTACCGGGCAGATCGTCGCCAAGATCGAGCGCACCGAAGCCGTCGAAAACATCGATTCGATTATCGAGGCCGCCGACGTGATCATGGTCGCGCGCGGTGACCTCGGTGTGGAGATGGGGTATGCGGGCCTGACCGGTATCCAGAAGAAACTGATCCGCAAGACGCGCAGGGCGCACAAGATCGTCATCACGGCGACGCAAATGATGGAGTCGATGATCGACAACCCGATTCCGACTCGCGCCGAGGTTTCCGATGTTGCGAACGCGGTCATCGACGGTACCGATGCGGTCATGTTGTCCGGCGAAACGGCCGTCGG
>JBFJQO010000286.1:0-2962 GCA_041616535.1 Woeseiaceae bacterium
ACCGCCGCGGGCGGCCCCATCGCCGCGCAACTGACGGCGATACGCGAACGCTATCCCATTACGCTGCACAGCGTCGGGCTGTCGTTGGGCAGCACGGACCCACTGGACCAGGATTACCTGGCCATGCTCAAGGGGATGCTGAAACGTTACGAGCCGGCCTGGCTCTCGGATCACCTGTGTTTCAGCAGTCTCGACGGCACGCATTATCACGACTTGCTGCCATTACCTTACACCGAAGAGGCCGTGCAGCACGCGGCTGACCGTATCGTCCGGGTCCAGGACTATCTCGGCCAACGCATCCTCATCGAAAACGTTTCGACCTATCTGACCTATGCGCACTCGACACTGACGGAATCGGCGTTCCTGGCCGAAGTCTGTACGCGTGCGGACTGCGACTTGCTGCTGGACATCAACAACGTATACGTCAACGAGTTCAACCACGGCTGTTCGGGCATCGACTACCTGGACGAGTTACCCCTGCAGCGCGTCCGTGAAATCCACCTGGGCGGTTACGAAGACAAGGGCGATTTCCTGCTCGATGCTCACAATCACACCGTCAGCGCACCGGTTTGGGCGCTGTACCGGGAATGTATGCGACGCATTCCGAACACGCCGACACTCGTCGAATGGGACAACGACATTCCCGATTTTGCCGTGCTGCAGCGGGAGGCGACCAGGGCGCAAGCCATTGCCGACGAATATCCCGACGCGCGGGAGGCCTGAAATGCGCTTGGCCGACACGGAACGCCGCCTCGTGCAAGGCATAAACGCCCTGGGCGATGCGCAGGACAAGCACGCTGCGACGCAGATGCTGAATCTCGGTAAGGGCTTGAGTCCTGATGAACGCCTGGAGGTGTATCGCAACAACATCACCAGCACCCGGGTACGCGCACTGCAAACGATCTATCCGACCGTCGAAGCCATCCTCGGCGGCGACTGTTTCGCCGGGCTCGCGCGAGACTTCGCCTGGCGGGAGGCCGACCCCGGCGCCGACCTGAATCGCTACGGCGCGATATTCAGCGAGTTTCTGTCTAGACAGAAGCACCGACCCGGTTTTGCCGACCTGCCCTACTTACCGGAATTGGCGCAATTGGAATGGCACTGGCATGCAGCCCATTACGCCGCCGATGACGGGGCTTTCGACCATCAGGCCTTCGCTTCTGCCGCCGACCATCCCGGGCGGCTTCACTTCAAGCTGTCTTACAGCCTGGCGCTGATGCGCACCCGATACCCGGTGCGAGAAATTCATCGGCGGCATCGGCACCGGCAGGCTACGGATGCCGTTCCGGCCCTGAGGGATGGTGAGCACCTTTGCATCTATCGTCGGGACGCCGAGCCGCGAATTGCACCCGTGAACGCTGCGAGTTACAGGTTACTGCGGCAGATCGGGCAGAACGACTCGCTGGAACAACTTGGCGAAGAACTGGGCGACGCATTGATCAACGCATTACCCGACGCGATCGGCCGGGGATGGGTCACGGGATTCATGCTCGAGCAATGAGGACGAAACAGTCAGCCCCCGCGGCAGTGCGTCCTCAAGCAGATCCGGGGTCCAGCGGGCAGTGGGCGTGTGCGAGCGCCTCGATCGGCACGAAGTCGAGATCGAACCCGAAACAGCGCGGTGCCACGACGGCCAACGCCCTCGCCGCGCGGTAGTACGCGGGGCAACCGACGCCATAGACCGTGACGCGCTGCCCGTAGCGTAGTCGCTCCGCATTGATGGGCGTCGAGGTCTCGTAGTCGAGCACCGTGATCAGATCGGGCACCGACGCCACGACCTGGTCGCCGATTCGCGCGACGAGGAATTCGTTCTTGACGTCGAGTCTCAGCGGCGGCGCTTCGGTGTCGAACGCCTCGATCACCGCCCGGCCGATGTCGTAGCCGCCGACAACCGAACTCGCATAATCGACGACCTTGCCCGTATACAAATGAAACAGGTCGCCGTACAGGGATTTGGCGAAGGCTTGGCTCAGCGGCTCGTAGATCCGCCGCGCATTGCCGCGGTACTCGCGGAGTATGCGGCCGATCTCGATCGAAAAGGAGATCGTATCCGGCACGATCGACCGTTTGAGCTGCGCGCCCGTCATTGGATGTTCGACCGTCAGGATCATGCCGCCCATCGCCTGGGCCATGTTGCGCACGTGGCGTTCGTAGGTGGCGGTCGAATCCGTAGAGAACGTCGCGACGTTGCCCGCGTAATCGAGCGCAATGGCCGGCGTCGGCGCAACGCCCGCGATCGGGTACGTCATCATCTGCGCCTCGGGCAGCGCGCGGCCCATGCCGTCGCCATTGACGACCGGGATGCCGCGCCTCGCTGCCGCAATGATCGGGACCATCGAGTTGCCGCCGCCGACCTCGAAGGAGACGACGGCGTCGACCTTACGCCCGACGTGCTTCTCGAACGTCCGCAACGCGACCGCGGCATCGTCGACAGACGGCAGCAGCTCCAGGCTCACCGACGGCGCGCCGACGCCGCCGATCGCGACGACGTACGCATCGTCGTCCACGTCGTCGACGGCCAGCAGCTCGACGGGCCCACACTCGTCGAGGACCTTTTGCGTTGCGAGATAGGAAACGTAGGGATCGCCGCCGCCACCGGTTGCGAGGAACACGGCGCCGGCAGACAGGTCGTCGAGCGATTCGCGGCCCAGTTTCATGTCGTTCGCTCCTCGGCATCGGCCTGCGACAGGCCCGCAATCTCGCCGACGACCTTGACGCGCAGGCGGGTCGTATTACCCGCCATGTAGGAGATCGCCGTTTCCTCGACGTCGGCCACGCGGATCGTCGCGCGATCTGCACCGGCCGTGACCGCCAGCCGGGTCGCCTCCGCGGTGACGGCCTCGATGGCGTCGTGGCGCGCGGTCTTGTCGTAAGACACGAGCCGTTCGGTCTCGCCGCCGATCTGCGCGATCGCGGCGCCGATCGCGTTCGCGACGCCCGCATGCTCGGGGCGCAGCATCTC
>JBFJQO010000287.1:0-2945 GCA_041616535.1 Woeseiaceae bacterium
AAGAAGGGTCTCGACATGAGCGTGCAGGAAAGAATCGCGGGCCTGAACCAGGCTTTCGATCACTTCGCGATCTGAGGCAGTACGCGTAATGAGTTCCGTAACGCAAGGCCACGAGGACTACCGCGGCGTCACAATCGACGTGCTGCGTCGCTTCCACTACGGCGAGCCCACCGCTGCTGCAAGCACCACGGCTCCGCCCGCGGGGACGTTGCCCGCGCTGCTGCATCCGTATCGCGACAGCACGGCAATTCGTTATACCTACCCGCTCTACCTTGCGCCGCCGGACGCGCCGCCGGACGCACCGCTGGCCATGCCGCTGAGCGCGCTGCTGGCACAGGCGCTCGAGGCGTTCGCCCCGGGCGAAGACAGTGCACGCATCCTCAGGGACAATCTCGCCTGGCTGGAGCGGCACTTGCGGCGGGCGCTGACCGAAACCGTTCCGGCCGATGCGCCGCCATTGTTCGCAGAGGCCGCGAGCGCGCTCCAGGCGCATCTCGGGCTGCGTGAAGACGCTGACGAAAAGCTGCGCGCCGATCTCGAGGCGCTGCAGCAGGGCGTTGCGGCAGGCAGCCAGCTGCTTGCGTACGGGCCCGAGGCGCCACTGCACCTGTTCCTGCATGCCGTGCGCCGGCGCAATGCGGCACTGCACGCCGCGTTGCGGCACGACGTCGACGACAAGCTGCGCCAACTGGACGCGCTGCTCGAAGTCGAAGCCGCGAAGGAAGGGACGCGCGAGGGAAACGGCGCCGATCCGGCCGGGCGTCACCTCGACACCGGCAAACTCTCCGATCTTCTCGAAACGCGCGCCCGCGGTTCCATTGCGATGCCGCTGGAGCGCCGGCAACGCATCGAAAGGGCGCTCGGCGTGCTGCGCGCCTGGGATCACGAACCGACGCTCGTACGCTTCGTCGGCAAGCTCACGAACCCCTGGTTCGCCGCCCAGCCCGACGTCGGCGTCATCGACAGTGACGAGCCCTGCATCGCCGCAGCCGACGCGTTCGGTGTCGATGCTGCACGCTTCACCGAGCTCTTCAAAGCCCTGCGGCTTGCCCAACTCGAAATCGGCGACAAGTACGATCCGGCGGTGCACGACTCGTGGTTCGCCGAGTTCGACTGGCAATCCTTCTCGGACGGCGAGCTGCAGCAGGTGACGCGCATTGTCGCGCTGGCCCCGGCCGACTATCTCGCGCACGAGGGCCTGGCGTCGTTCTCGCACCTGCTCGGGTCGCGCAAGCCCGTGCACGTGATCAGCTGGATACGCGCCTACGATAACCCGGCCGCGAGATCCGGCGAAGGACCGTTCGACGCGTGGCGCTGCGAACTCGCCTGGTTCGGTGTCGGCCACCGGCAGGTCGTCGTCGCCCAGACTTCGGCGGCCAAGCACGACGACATGCTCGCGGGTTTCCTGTGCGCACTGGACAGCAACCGGACGAGCCTGCACCTTGTCAATCGCGGGACGCAGAGCCGCGCGGAGCGACCGATTCTCGATCCGTGGTTCGTCGCGAGCGCTGCGCTCGAAAGCCGCGCGCACCCGTTCCTGCTCGTCAATCCGGGCGCCGGCGATCATGCCGCCGAACGCATCGCCTTCGACGGAAACCCGCAGCCTGACAGCGACTGGCCCGTCGAGACGCTCGAGTACGAGCGCCCGGACGGCGAACGCAGCGACATGCAGCTCGCGTTTACGTTCGCGGATTACGCACTTCTTATGCCCGCCTTGCACGAGCACTTCCGCGCGGTACCGGCGGACCTCGAGGCCGGCGACCTCGTACCCGTCGCCGACTACCTCGCGGGCGAGAACGACACGGCCGACCGGCGCGTGCCGTTCGTCTGGGGTATCGACGAATCGGGCGAGCTCGTGCGGCTCGTACTGTCGCGAGCACTGGTGTTCGCCTGCCGCGACCGCCTCAACTACTGGCGCTCGTTGCAGGAACTTGCGGGAGTCCACAACGTCTACGTCAAAGCAGCCATCGAACGCGTGGTCGAGGACGCAAGGGTGGCGGCCGAGCAGGAGCGCGACGAACTGATCAAGGCGCACACCCGGGAACTGGAGGACGCGCGCTCGGAAGCCGCCGGCGATGCGATGGGACAACTCGTCGACGTGCTCATGGGTGCGGACCTGTCGAGCATGATCGAGCCAGGACGCCCCGCGACCCTGCCCGCCGAGACGCCTGCCGAGCCGGCCGTCGACGAGCCTGCGGAAGCCGCACCCGAACCCGAGCCCGTCGTCGAGGAAGAAGAAGACGAGCTCAGTTTCGACGAACCCTGGATCGACACGGCTGCATGCACGACCTGCGACGACTGCCTCAACATCAACAAGATGATGTTCGCCTACAACGACGACAAGCAGGCTTACCTGAAAGACGCGAAGGCCGGCACGTATTCGGATCTCGTGCGCGCCGCCGAGATCTGTCCCGCCAAATGCATTCACCCGGGCAAGCCTCTCGACCCCAATGAACCCGGCCTCGAGGACCTGATCGCCCGCGCCGCACCCTTCAACTGATGAACGAGTTGCTGACAGCCCCGGCCATCATGACCGGCATCGGCCTGTTTTTCGGAACGGTTCTCGCGATTGCGCAGCGCTTTCTTCGCGTCGAGGAGGACCCGCGTATCGAGGCAACCAACGAGATGTTACCGGGCACCAATTGCGGTGCCTGCGGTCAGCCCGGCTGCCTGCCGTTCGCCGAGAAACTCGTGTCCGGCGAGGTCGACCCGGGTCAGTGCACGGTCAGCACCGACGAGGCGCTCGAGAACATCGCCGAGTACCTGCAGGTCGACGCGGGGCGCGCCGACAAGCTCGTCGCGCGCCTGCGCTGCGCGGGCGGCCAGCGACAGGCACACCAGATTGCCGAGTACCGCGGCTTCGAGGGCTGCCGCGCCGCGGCCATCGTGTCGGGCGGCGGCAAGGGCTGTGCGTGGGGCTGCCTCGGGCTTGGCGACTGCGAGCG
>JBFJQO010000288.1:0-2917 GCA_041616535.1 Woeseiaceae bacterium
AGCCCGCGGAAATCGATATCGACATGAGCCGGGCCCGTCTCGCCGCGGTGTTCGGCGAGGCCGTGCAAGCGGTACCGCATATCGTCGGCGTCAACAGTCATCGCGGCTCGCTGCTGACCCGGCACCCTGGTCACATGCAATGGCTCATGGAAGAAATCCGCGAGCGGGAGACGCTGTTTTTCGTCGACAGCTACACACACCATAAAAGCATCGCGCTGCAGATCGCGAAGGAGTCCGGCGTCGACGCCGTGAGGCGCGACGTCTTCCTCGACCCGGACCGCCTCCCGGAGACCGTGGCGCGCGAATTCGACCGCATGAAACGCGTGGCGCGGCAACGCGGCGCCGTCGTCGCGATCGGCCACCCGTACCCAGCCACGCTCGAATTGCTCGAGCGGGAATTGCCGCGTCTCGTCGACGAGGGCTTCGAACTCGTGACGATCAGCGAGCTCGTCCGTTGAGCTTCTACGAAGACCGCGTCCTGCCACGGCTGGTCAACTTCGCCTGCGGCGCGCGGCCGATGCGCAAACAGCGCGAAAAGATCGTACCGCGCGCATACGGCGACGTGCTCGAGATCGGTTTCGGGGGCGGGCTGAACCTGCCGTACTACGATCGCAGCAAGGTGCGCAGGGTGTTCGGACTCGAACCCTCAGAGGGCATGCGCCGCTCGGCGGCCGCCAACGTCGCGGCATCGGACATCGACGTCGAACTGATCGACCTGCCCGGCGAGGAGATTCCGCTCGAGACCAATTCCGTCGACTCGGTGCTCATCACCTATACGTTGTGCACGATTCCGGATCCGCAAGCGGCGCTCGAGGGCATGCGCCGCGTTCTCCGGCCGCGGGGCCACCTGTTCTTCTGCGAGCACGGCAAGGCGCCCGACGCCGACGTGTTCAAGTGGCAGCAGCGACTCAATTCGGGGTGGCGGAGGGTCGCCGGCGGCTGCAACATGGATCGTGACATTCCGGCGCTGCTGGGCGACGCCGGGTTCGACATAGAGGACGACAACCGCAGGTACATTCCGGGGATCCGTGCACTCAGCTACAATTTCTGGGGCGCGGCGCGTTGAACCCGGGCCGTATCCCCCGCTCTAAGACTCTATTAGGGAACGATTCGTCCATGGGCATGCGTCACAAACTGCCATTGCTGGTGCTCGGCACCGTATTCGCCACGGCGGCGTCAGCCGGCGATATCGATCTGCAGTCGATTTTCCCGGCCGACGTGTCGGTTCGGCTGGCCCAGGCCGACGACGTGGCCTGCACCATGCAATATGACCCGGTCTGCGGCAGCGACGGCCAGACTTACAGCAACGACTGCGTGGCGCGTGCCGCCGGTGTCGAGGTCGCGAGCGCGGGTCGCTGCCCCGACGACGACAGCGGCTGCCCCGAAACCTTCGACCCGGTCTGCGGCGTCGACGGCAACACCTACATCAACGAGTGCTTTGCCGGGAAATCCCGCGTCGAAGTCGCCGGTCTCGGTGCCTGCACGCCCAACGGCTGCCCGAGCGTTTACGAACCCGTTTGCGGCATGAACGGACGCACCTTCATCAACCGCTGCGAGGCGGGTGCCGAGCGCGTACCCGTGCAGCGCAAGGGCAATTGCGACTTCGACAACTGCCCGAAGGTGTACGCACCCGTGTGCGCGGACGACGGCAAGACTTACGAGAATGCCTGCGCGGCCGACGCGGCGGGCGCCGGGTCCTACACCGAGGGCGCCTGCAAGCGGCGGCCTTGCCCGATCCTGTTCGTGCCGGTCTGCGGGTCCGACGGCATGACCTACAGCAACGCCTGCCACGCCGAGCGGCGGGGCATCCGCATCGACTACGCCGGCGTTTGCGAGAACCTCGGCGAGAACTGCTCGGACGAATACCTGCCGGTCTGCGGCATGAACCAGGTCACCTACGACAACGAGTGCCAGCTGGACAATGCCGGCGTCGTCAAGGCGTACGCGGGCGCCTGCATCGGCGACTGACGGTTCGCCCGGGTAGTCATTAACCACGATGTTCAAGACCGTTTGCCAGGCGGCATAGTCGGCGTTGCCTGCGGCGGTGCCGCTGCGAGTCCAGTCATCCAGCCCAGACGAGGAGCCCAACTCATGTCCACGCGCCTTGACCTGTCCACGCTCAATCTGATGGACGCTCTCGATCTCGCGAAACTGATCGAGATGGAGGCATGCCATCGATACCAGATGTTCGCCAAACAATTCGGTCATAGCGGCGGCTACGATGCCGGCGCCTTTTTCGCCTCGATGGCGGAGAACGAGGCCAAGCACGGCCAGGACCTTGAGGCACGGCGCAAAGCATTGTTCGGCGATACCCCGGCCCGCGTGACACTCGACGATCTCTACGACGTCGAGGCGCCCGACATGGGCGCGCCCAGCCGCGGCATGTCGACGCTCGACGCGATGAAAATCGGTCTCCAGGCTGAGCAGAAAGCGCACGACTTCTACGACGGCGCCCTGGCCGGCATCACGGATGAGGACGTCCGCGAGCTGTTCGTCGAGCTCCGCGACGAGGAGATCGAGCACGTCGAGATGCTACGCGACGCCATGGCGAAATTACCGCCGGAGGCCGGCGAGCAAGCCGACTACGACCTCGACGAAACGCCGTATCTCTAGCGCGAAGTCGCGGCTACCAGGCCGGGCGTAAGCGGCCTTTCTCGCCCTTCGTGTAGGGCAGCCAAACTAGGCCGGTCACCGCCACGCTGATGTCGGTGCTCTTGGCGCGCACGACGATTTCGTCGAGGTCCTCGGCCTGTGCATCGTAGCTCGTGTCGAGGGCGGCGACTTCCTTCTCGAGTTCGGCATTGAGCGCGGCCAGGTCGGCATTGACCTTCTCGACCGTCTGCCTGGCGCGCTCGACGTCCTGCGCCTCCTTGCGGGCGCCTCCGGCCGTGCGAATCGCCGTGCCCATCTTCGACGC
>JBFJQO010000289.1:0-2883 GCA_041616535.1 Woeseiaceae bacterium
ACGGCCCAGCCCTCGACGAACGGGCCGGACCAGAGCACGCCGCGCAGGATCGACGGATAGCGGTTCGACAGGGCGAGCTGCAGGTAGTGCCCGGGCACGCCCTCGTGGATCGTCAGGTCCTGGATCGAGTAGAGGTTGTATTCGCGCAGGAAGGATTCGGCCTGTTCGTCGGTCCAGTCCTCGGGTAGCGGCGCGACGGCATAGAACGCGGGCTGATTCGTCTCGAGCGGTCCGGGCGGGCTCAGGTAGGCGACCGAAACGCCGCGCTGGAACTCCGGCATCAGGATGATCTCGACGGGTTCCCCGGGCATCGTGACGATGTTGTTCTCGACGACGAAGTCGGTGGCCTCCTGCAATTGCTGCTTGGCGACGTCCACGATGCCGTCGCGCGCGGGCAGCTCACGATAGGCGACTTCGAGCGCGGCGCGAATGATCGCCTGCTTGTAGGGTTCGCTCGGGTTGTCCGGGAAGAACGTCATTGGGTACCTGGCGAGATAGACGACTTTCGCGACCTCGTACATCTCGTTGCGCACGTTGCCGTATTCACGCTCGGCGCGCGCGGCGATCTCCTTGCGCGACAGCGGTGAGTTCAAGGCGAAGGCGAGTTTCGAGTCGTACAGCCGGGCACCGATGCGAAAATCGCCTGTGGCGCGAGGCAGGAGCTCCTCCTCGAGCCATGTCTGGTGTTCGGCAACGGCGTTCTTCGCCGTCTCAATGGCGGCCTCGAGGCGTGCGCGCGGCTCGCCGGCGAGTGCATCCATCTGCGGGACGATCATGTTGTCGATGATCGAATTCAATCCCGGGTTCTGGCTGATCGCCGTCTCGGCATGGATCTTGGGCACGCGCGCGGGCTCGAGCGAGGCGCGGGCCTGCCGCAGGAAACGCGGCATCTGTTCGAGCCGGGCGGCAGCCGACACGAGGCGTTCCTCGAGCGGCGCGAAGTCCCGTGACAGCAGCCCGTAAATGCCGTTGCCCGAGATATTGATGTAGTACAACGGGTTCCAGGCCCACTCCTGCAATTCCTGCAGCGCCCAGATGTCGCCATCGAGTTTGTGCAGCAGCAACGCGGCGTCGACCTGGTTGGCACGCGACATCGCGTCGCGATCGAGCGCGGCCAGCGCATTGCGATACTCGCGAAGCAGGGTCAGATTTTCGTCGCGGGCTGCCGCATCGACCCGGTCCAGCTCGTCGTCGGTACCGTGGTCACCGATCAGTGTGGCGTTGACGGGCGACAGGCTGCCGAGATCGGCGAGATACTCGTCGGCCAGGTTGCGGAAGGCTTCGTCGGTGGGACTGTCGGCAAACGCGGCCGCCGACAGGGCAAGCAGCGCCAGGCTCTGGAGAACTCGATTCACGGATCGTCCCCCGTAGTGTCAACGATGATGCCGACCTTAGCACGGGCGCGACGGGGCTGTACTATCAGTAGATGCAGCGCCCGTCCCCGCTCGTCCTGTTGCTCGTCTGTCTGGTCGTCGTGCCGTTCGCGGCCGCGAGCGACGAACGCGTTCCCGCCTGGCTCATTCGCCTGCCCGAGACGACGACGACCGTGTTCATCGCGGAGACGAATGTCGCGGCGTTTCATCGCTACGACAGGACCGCGGCCGGTGTGCGCAAGATACGCGAGGGCTACATGTCGATCGGGTCGGGCGGGGTCGGCAAGCGGCGCGCGGGCGACCGGCGCACGCCGCTCGGTATTTACTTCGTCACGGGCCGGCTGGATACGACGAGAATGCACGAGAAATACGGTGTCACGGCATACCCGCTGGACTATCCGAATGCCCTGGACCGGCGCCTCGGGCGCGGCGGCGACGGTATCTGGGTACACGGCGTCGATGCGCGCGGCGGCCAGCGGCCGCCGCGCGATACGGACGGGTGTATCGCATTACCGAACGACAGGCTCAGTGCACTCGAGGACGTGTTCGAGGCGAACGTCACGCCGGTGCTGATTGCAGAGGAGATGCGCTGGTCCGGGCCGGCCGAAATCGCGGCGGTACGCAGTGATATCGAACGCGTCGTCGCCCGCTGGGCGGCGACCCTCGAAGAGGGCGACATGTACGCCTGGCTCGAACTCTACGACGACAGCTTCAGGCACTGGGGCATGAACAAGGACGAATGGGTCGCGTTCAGCCTGCAGACCGTCGGCGAGCGGCCGATCATGCGCGTGACGATCCGCGATCTGCTGGTGCTCGGCGACCCGGTCGAACGGGATCTTTACCTGAGTCGCTTCCGGCTCGAGGTGGAGGAGGCGGGGGCACGCCCGGTGATCTCGATGCGCCGGCTGTACTGGCGCCGCTCGGAGAGCGGCGCGCTCAGGATCGTTACCGAAGACAGCGGCTAACGAATGCCCTCGCGGGCCGTCAGCTCGTCGATCGCCTCGAACAGTCCCTCGTAGCTGCCGATCTGGCTGGCGCTCGTGCGGTATTTGCCGTTGACGACGACGGCCGGAACCGCCGTGATGTTGTAACGGCGGGCGAGATCCGCGGCGACACGCAACTTCTGGTTGACCTCGAACGAACTCCAGGCCTTCGTGAAGTCTTCAGCCGACACACCGAAGCGCTCGAACAGATTCTGGATCGCGCTCTCGGTGGTCAGGCGGTTGCCGCGACGATGGAACTCGGTGAACACGGCCATGTGGAAAGCCTGCGGATCGGCAAGGACGCCGTTGCGCGCAAGGATTTCGTGCGTGTAGTAGATCTGTGCATGGACCTGGGCCGCGCGGTTGAACATGGCCGGGATGCGCACGAAGCGCACGCCCGGGTCGAGGTCCGCGGCCCAGCGCTCGGCGTAGGGTTCCATGTCGAAGCAGTGCGGGCAGCTGTACATGAAGACCTCGGCCACCTCGACCTTGTCGGCGCCGCCGACAGTCGGTTGCGTCGGAACCAT
>JBFJQO010000290.1:0-2865 GCA_041616535.1 Woeseiaceae bacterium
CATCCATGATCTGCAGTTCGGTGTCCGTGAGGTAATACTCGGGCAGCTGCGTAATCCGCTCGAACAGGCGGGAGCCGGTTTCGTCGTAGAAGTACTTGGGCGAGATCGACTTGTCGTGCCGGTCCAGCCCGGCGATCAGCGCGTCCACTTCGTCAGTCATGCCCGTCCCTCGCGAGGCGGAAGCCGAGAAACTGCCAGCGGGCGTCCGGGTAGAAGAAGCTCCGGTAAGACGCACGCACGTGGTCGTCGGCCGTGACGCAGGAGCCGCCGCGCACCGTCATCTGGTTGCACATGAACTTGCCGTTGTACTCACCCAGCGAGCCCGGCAGCGGCCGGAACCCGGGGTAGGGCGCATAGGCCGACGACGTCCACTCCCAGGCGTCGCCGAACCACTGGCCTCCGTTAGCCGATGCGACGGAATGCCAGTAATCGCTGCCGAGCAGGTTGCCCCGCACGGGTTCGTCGCGCGCCGCGTTCTCCCATTCGAACTCGGTCGGCAACCGGTACCCTGCCCAGCGGGCGAACGCATCCGCCTCGTAATAACTCACGTGCGTGACCGGCGCGTCGTCATCGATCGGGGCGAGGCCGCCCAGCGTGAACTCGGTCTCGAGCGACGCGTCCCAGTAGAGCGGACGGTTCCAGCCACGTTCGCGAATCGTCGCCCAGCCATCGGACAGCCAGTGTTCGGGCTGACGATAGCCGCCGGCCGCAATAAACTCGCGAAACTCACCGTTCGTCACGAGCCGGTTGGCGATGCCGTGGGGATGCAGCAGCGCGTCGTGAGCGGGCGTCTCGTTGTCGAAGCAAAAACCGCCCTGCTCAAAGCCGATCCGAACGATGCCCGAGTCGCCGGGGAGGAATTGCAGCGCGGGCAGCGCGGTTGCGTCCGGCGATCGAAGATCACGCCGCGCGGCCGGCCGCTGCGGATTCCGCGACAACACGTGCTTGATGTCGGTGAGTATCAGTTCCTGGTGCTGCTGCTCGTGATGCAGACCGAGCGTCAGCACGTCGAGCAATTCGCCGTCGATAAGCCCGGCCTCGATCTGTTCGCACACAGCCGCATCGACGCGTGCACGATAATCGAGCACCTCGTCGAGCGTCGGCCGCGTGATCTCGCCGCGACGCGGTCGCGGGTGCATGGCGCCGACGGAGTTGTAGTAGGAGTTGAACAGGTAGTGATATGCGTCGCTGAACCGGGGCACGCCGCAGGGCTCGAGGACGAAGCGTTCGAAGAACCAGGTGACGTGTGCGAGATGCCACTTGGTCGGGCTGACGTCGGGCATCGTCTGGATCACGGTGTCCTCGTTCCGAAGGTCCGCGATCAGCCGCAGCGTCGTCGCCCGAACTCGTTCGTAGCGATCCTTGACCGTCTCGATGCTGTCGGCGGCTGCAGCCATGGGACCATTTTAACGTATGGCCGGCAGCGATCCTGCCGTTAGAAACGCAGCGGCAGCTCCGTCTTTCTCTGTACCGTGCGAATGCCGAAGCTGGAATTGACGCGAGCGACACCCGGCAGGCGCGTCAGCGACTCCTTGTGGATGCGCTCGAAGTCGGCCATGTCCGAGACGACGACGCGGAGCAGGTAGTCGAACTCGCCCGACATCAGGTAGCACTCCATGACCTCGGGAATATGGCGAACCGCACCCTCGAACGCGGCAAGATCGCCTTCGACCTCGCGCTGCAGGCCGATCTGCACGAACACGTTGCCGGGCAGGCCGGCCTCGTTCTGGTCGAGCAGCGCGACGTACCGGCCGATGACGCCCGATTCCTCGAGGGCGCGCACCCGCCGCAGGCAGGACGATTCCGAGAGACTCACCCGTTCGGCGAGCTGCTTGTTGCTGATGCGGCCGTCGCGCTGCAGCACGTCGAGAATCCGCTGGTCGTATTTGTCCATGATAAAGGCAGAAAACACCAAAAATTAGCAAATTGACGACAGATAATGCCACAAATACGCCAAAAGGCTCAGGGATTTCGCAATTTAATGCCGCGAAGAAGGGCCTATCATGGCATGCAATAGAAAACCGCAGTGGTTTGGAGAGAGCCATGAAGATCGGTGTACCCAAAGAGATCAAGACCCTCGAATTCCGCGTCGGCATGACACCGGCCGGTGTTCACGAACTCGTCCACGACGGCCATGAGGTGGTCGTCGAGACGAACGCCGGCGCCGGTATCGGCATGACCGACGCCATCTACGAAGAAGCCGGCGCGACGGTCGTCGGGACGCCCGCCGAGGTGTTCGAGCAGGCCGACATGATCGTCAAGGTCAAGGAGCCGCAGCTGCCCGAGTGCGAGATGCTGCGCCCCGACCAGGTGCTGTTCACCTACCTGCACCTCGCGCCGGATCCCGACCAGACGGCCGCGCTCGTCAAATCGGGCACGACGGCGATCGCCTACGAGACGGTGACGGCCGACGACGGCTCGCTGCCGTTGCTGACGCCGATGTCCGAGGTCGCGGGGCGCCTGTCGATCCAGGCCGGCGCGTATTCGCTGCAGAAGGCCAACGGCGGCAGCGGCAAGCTGCTCGGCGGCGTGCCGGGCGTCGGGCCTGCGAAGGTGCTCGTTATCGGCGGCGGCGTCTCGGGCGCCAACGCGGCCGACATGGCCATCGGCCTCGGCGCCGACGTCACCATCCTCGACCGCTCGTTGCCGCGCCTGCGCGAGCTCGACGATATCTGGGGCGGGCGCGTGCATACGCGCTTCTCGACCAAGCATGCGATCGAGGAGCTCGTGCCCCAGTCCGACCTGATCATCGGCGCCGTCCTGATCGCGGGCGCCGCCGCGCCGAAGCTCGTCTCGGCGGAGACCGTCAAGCGAATGATGCCGGGCAGTGTCATGGTCGACATCTCGATCGACCAGGGCGGCTGC
>JBFJQO010000291.1:0-2832 GCA_041616535.1 Woeseiaceae bacterium
ATGACGATCACGAACGCGCCCCAGCCGATCCCCATGACGATCAGCACGTCCAGGAAATCGTCGTTACCGAGCACGTCCGAGGCGAGGCCGCCCGCGGTCATGACGGTACCCTGGACGAGTCCGTAGGAGAGCAAGGCTGTGTACACGGCGCCGCGCCAATGCCGGATGAAGCGCGTGATGTCCGGCATGATCACGGCACCGATGATGACGCCGCCGACGACGGACGAGATCGCGTGGCCGAGCGGTATCTGCGACAGCTGCGGCGCCGCCAGCGTGTCGCCGAACGTCCGTATGCCGAGTGACTCCGACACGAGCACCACGGTCACAACCATCATCACGGGCACGAGCAGCATCGACAGCGTGTTGATCGCCCTGAACCCGTAGATCGTCGTCGCGGTCATCACGACACCCGCGAACGATTCGATCAGCCAGACCGGCGCCGTCAGGCCGAGGGCGTCGTACAGCAAGCGCAGCATCGCGCCGCTGAACAGGTCGATGTTCACGCCGAACCAGCCGAGCAGCGAGATTGCAAACGCGATGTTGACGAGCGCCGCACCCTTCGTGCCGAACGCGACGCGCGCCAGCATGTAGGAACTCAGGTGGGTTCGCGTGCCGATGGAACCGCATAGCGATGCGATCAGCGTGAGCATGCCGCAGCCGATCAGAATCGAGACCACGGCGCGGCTGTTGTCGGTCGCGAGGAAGACCTCGGCGCCCGTGACGAAGGTCGGCAGCGAAAACGCGACCATGGCGCTGATCAGGCCGACCCGCAGCCAGCCGACCCGGTGTTCGGGCGGGACCGGCTCGGTCGCAAATTCCTCGGATTCGACGTTCACGCGTTGTTCTTTTTCTCTAACCTGCGCCGAAGACTATCAAGCCGGTCGCCGTATTTCTTCCACCGGCCGATGGAGCCCGAGTAGAGCGGCTGCCGCACCTGCACCGAACTCGCCGTCGCCACGGGCGCCGTGTTCTCGTGGAACCGCAGGCAAGCCTCGTCCCAGGTGAGACCGCAGAAGTCGAGCAGCCTGCGGGTCTGGTTTTCCTGATCATGGACGATGTCTTCGTAGTGCAGCTCGAAAAATCGCGATGCGGGCACGTGCTCGCGCCACGCGGCGAGCAGTTCGTCGAAGCCCTCGTAGTATTCGGCCGTATCGTCGATGTCGAGCGAGTAGTTGTAGTACGAGAAGCCCGTGGCGAACAGCTGACGGAAATTCGACAGGCAGCTGTCGAGCGGATCGCGGCGCAGCACGACGATCCTCGCGTTCGGGAGCGCGCGGTGGATGAGCCGGACGTAGAAGAAGTTGAGCGGCATCTTGTCCGTGAAGCGCTCGGCGCCGCGCGCGAGGCGCCGCGTCGCCTCGATGTACGCGCGCCCAATACCCGCGAGGTCCGCGCCCACGGCATTGCGCAACGTCTCCGCGTCGAGCACGAGATTCGACGACGACCCTGCCCCGGCCTTGACGAGGCCGGCGAAGGTATTCAGCTCGCCGGCCGACACGACGTCCGGGTGACTCGACAGGATCCGGTCGACCAGGGTCGTGCCCGTGCGCGGCAGGCCGACGATGAAGATCGGCGCCGCGTCGGAGCAATCGTCGTCCGCGGCCGGCGCGTCGATCGTCGCGTGCGCCGCAGCGAACAGCGCGGCATCCGTCTCCGGCCGGTAGCCTAATTCGGCCCGTTTCGCGCGCTTGGCCCGCACGAGCCAGTCGAAGCTCTCCTCGTACCGCCCGAGATCCTCGAGCGTTTTCGCGATCGCATGGCCAATGTGCAACGCCTTGTCCGGGTCCGCCTGTTTTTCCGCGAACAATTCCTCGAGCCTTTCGAGGTAATTTTTCTCGGGCGTTTGCCGCGACAGGCTGACGAGCGCCGAGTAGGCCCGGTACGAATCCGGCTGGCGCTCGATCGCGGCCTTGCAGGCTACCTCGGCCCGCTCGAACTCGCCCGCGAACTGCAGCGACGCGCCCAGGTTGTAGTGAAAGTTGGCGGGCGCCGGGTCGAGTTCGACGGCTCGCTCGTAAAACGGGATGGCTTTCTCGTGAAACCCGGTGCGCGAATAGACGACACCGATTCGATCGGCCGTGTGCGCGTCCGCGATGGCCTCGCCGGCCGCCTCGTCGGCAAGCTGCAACGCCTCCGCCTGTCGCCCGACCGTGACGAGGTACTCCGCGTGGCCTGCGATGTACAGCGGGTCGTGCGGCGCGAGCGACCGGGCTTTCGCGAACAGCTCGCCGGACTTGGCGTAGTTGCGATGCTCGAGCGCGATGCGAGCCAGCAGGTAGTACGGGATCGGGTCGCTCACGTCGGCGCGGATGCGTGCAATCGCATCGGCGTGAGCCGTCTCGTATCGCCGGGCATTGATATCGGCCAGGCCCTGTCGCAACGCGTCGTCCATCGTGGCTATTGTGGGTGTTCGCGCCGGGCGCCTCAACAACGGACCGGTTTCGCGGGAAACCGGCACGGCCCCGGGTCGCCGCCCCCGCGAATATGTGGTACACGTAAGAAACCGCCTAAAAACCAACGATCAGAATCGGGGGAGCAACATGAGCAAGAAATCACGCCGCGGCGGACGCAGCACGCACCGTCGCGATCAGGACACGTCACCGGCAACGTTCAGGCGATCCGCCGTATCGCTCGGGGTCGCGGTGGCCAGCGCCGCCATGGCGACGCCCGCCTACGCCCAGCTCGAAGAGATTGTCGTCACGGCGACGCGCCGTGCCGAAGCCGTGCAGGACATTCCGGTGAACATCTCCGCGGTTGGCGGCACCCAGATCGAGCAGCAGGGCTTCGACGACCTGTCGGAACTCGCGTCCTACGTCCCGGGCATCAACATCG
>JBFJQO010000292.1:0-2813 GCA_041616535.1 Woeseiaceae bacterium
AGTCGACCTGGTCGCCTATCCGTGACCAGAACCCCACCAGGAGGCCGCCACGCGGCTGGAATTCCGCGAACAGGCTCAGCTTGTTCTCCTCGAACAGCACGTCATCGTGCAACAGGTCGCGCTTGAGTCCGCCGAACTCGATGTGCGACTGCATCGGCCCGCTGATATTGACGTAGGCCTCCACCTCCCGCTCGAGCACCCGGCCGTCGTCGTCGTGCGAGATGTCCCAGTCACCGTTGATCTGCAGACGCGAGTACCACGTATTCTCGTCACCGTGCCAGATGCGGCCGAGGCCCACGACCTGCTGGGACACGTCGACGCGCGGGACAAAGCCCGAATCGGCACGGAATCCGCGGCTGGTCTCGGAATGACGCACGTAGGCGAACCAGTTGCGTGAGTCGTAGTCGTAGCCGGCGATGGCGGCATGCCCGTCGAAACTGCCGAGCGGCTGGTCGAAGTCGACTGCCACGTCGGCCGGGTACTCGGTGTCGGAGCGCAGGTACTGCGCGGAGACGCGGTGCTGGTCGGTGATCTTCCAGCGCAGATCGAATCCGCCGACCGTGTTGCGATAGTCGTCTCCGGTGCGTGCGGTAAGCAGCGCCCCGATCGTCGAGGCCTCGCCGAAGCTGCGCCCGTAACGGCCGACAAAGACCGTGTTTTCCTGCGACAGCGATTCGGAATCGGATCCCGTGGCGCCGGGGAACAACAGGTTCGTGATCTCGTCCTGCGCCACGAACGCGCCGAACGTGTTCTTGCCGCGCTTGCCCGTGAGCTTGGCCCCGATCGACGGGTCCGCGACGGTTCGCGTGAAGACGGCTGAGACGGGCGTACTGAAATAGTCGGCGCCCTCGAGAAAGAACGGCCGCTTCTCGGGGAAGAACAAGGCGAACTGGTTGTTGACATCGAGCTGGGCGGCGTCGGCCTCGACCTGGGAAAAATCCGGGTTGATCGCGAGGTTCGCGGTCAGGTCCGGCGTGATGCCCCAGCGGACGTTCACGCCGACCTCGGTGTCCGTGCTGCCCGAGCTTAACGGCTCGATGCCCGGGTCGTCCGTGGTGCTGACCTGCGAGGCCGTCAACGTCGGGACGATCTCGAGATCCCGGCCCGGTTCGACGCCCTCGAGCCCCTGCAGCTTCTGCAGCTGGCACAGGTAGCAGTTGACGTTACGGTCCAGCGCGTTGCTCGAGAAGCGATAGCGATGGTCCCGCGGATAGAAGCGCAACAGGTCGATGCCCCAGGTCTGCTTGTCGTCGAGCCTCGGGAAACGCAGCTGGTTCAGCGGAATCGCGATTTCGACGACGTACCCGTCCTCCCCGATCTTGCCGGCCGAGTCCCAGATGGCATCCCACGAATCGTCTTCGCTCTTGTTGACGTCGTCGTTGGTCAGGTCCATCTGCACGCCGAGCGGATTGACGAAAAACTCGAACGCGCGCCGCTCGTCACCGTAGGTATCGATGACGATGCCGACGAAGTCGTCGTTCCATGCCGAGTCCCGGTCGCGCAGGAACGCGCGGATCTTGCCGGGATCCGCGTCTTTCGCATCGAAAGCGACGTAAAGGCTGACGCCGTCCTCGAGCAGGTAGGCGACCGTATTGACCGGGGCCGGCGTATTTTCGCCCGGGCGGGTTTCGATATTGACGGGAATCGCGAGGGCGTCGGCCCAGGACGCTTCGTCCATGATGCCGTCGATCGTGATGTCCCCGTTGATGCGCGGCAGGTCGGGGATAGACGCGGCGACGCACGACGGCAGCCATGCCGAGCACAGGACGAGGCCCCGCACGAGTGCCGATAAGCGCACGATGTTTTCCCCCCAGTAACACAACACACCCTTTAGATGCGTCAAATCACGGTTTCGTTCAAATCGGGAACGACCGCGTCTTGTGCTACCTCGACGCCTCGCCCAGCATCGTGTCGAACCTCGCCGCATCGCAGCTCGTGTGCGGGAGGCGGCCGCGCTGCTCGGCCGGCGATATCTCGTCACCGACTTTCTCCAGCATCAGCGTCACCTGGTCCCTCGGTGCCAGCCGAACCCGGGTCTCGACGGGCGGCGTACTGTGCAGTTGCACGCGGTATTCGCCTTCCGGCAACAGTATCACGCCGGCCGATCCGAGCGAGCCGCTGGCGACCTCGGTACCGCCCCGGTAGACACTGAACGCCGTCGCGACCGTCTGTTCCAGCGCGGCCTTGAGCTCTTCTGCGCTGCCGGCCGTGACATAGCGACCGCCAGACGCATTCGCGACCGCCCGCAAACTTGCCGCGTCTTCGTCGGCAGCATTGCCCATCCCGAAACCGATCAGGTGCACGACGATGCCCTGCTGGCGGAGTTCGTGCGCCGCCATCACGGGATCGCCGCCGCAACTCTCGATGCCGTCGCTGACGAGCACCAGCGTCCGTTCGCTTTGCAGCGAGTCGAAATCGCGCGCCGCCTGGTTCAACGCGAAGGCGATCGGCGTCTGGCCCGTGGGACGCAATTCGGCGATCGCGTACCGAATGTAGTCCCGGTTCCGGTCGCCGAACGGCACGAGCAAGCTCGAGTCGGCACAGTTGTTCTGCGCGCTCGGGCTCGTGTTGCCGTAGGCGCGCAACGCCAGGTTGATGTCATCGGGAAGTCCGTACGAAAGCTGCTCGAGCGTCGTCTTGGCAATGTCCATCTTGGACCGGCCGTTGATCTGTCCCCACATGCTCTTGGACGCATCGACGACGATTTCCACGGCACGGTCGTTGAGTGAAATGGCGGGCCGCCCGTCGTTACGTGCCATCACTTCCAGTGCCGCACAGCTTGTGTCACGTACTGTGACGAAGACTTCCGTTTC
>JBFJQO010000293.1:0-2800 GCA_041616535.1 Woeseiaceae bacterium
CGAGCTTCTTGATGATCTTCGTCTGCGCCGCACCGCCGACTCGCGACACCGAGAGGCCCGCGTTGATGGCCGGGCGGATACCGGCGTTGAAGAGGTCGGTCTCGAGGAAGATCTGGCCGTCCGTAATCGAGATCACGTTGGTCGGCACGAACGCCGATACGTCGCCGGCCTGGGTCTCGATGATCGGCAGCGCCGTGAGCGAGCCGGTCTTGCCCTTGACCTTGCCGCCCGAGACCTCTTCCACGTGCGCCGCGTTGACGCGCGCGGCGCGCTCGAGCAGGCGCGAGTGCAGGTAGAACACGTCGCCGGGATAGGCTTCGCGCCCGGGGGGGCGGCGCAGCAGCAGCGACACCTGGCGGTAGGCCCAGGCCTGCTTGGTCAGGTCGTCGTAAATAATGAGTGCGTCCTCGCCGCGATCCATGAAGAACTCGCCCATCGAGGCGCCGGCGTACGGTGCGATGTACTGCATCGCGGGGCTCTCGGCCGCCGCAGCCGCGACGATGATCGTGTGGTCGAGCGCGCCCTCCTCGTCGAGCTTGCGCACGACGCCCGCGATCGACGACGCCTTCTGGCCGATCGCGACGTAGATGCATTTGATGCCGGTGCCGCGCTGGTTGATGATCGTGTCGACCGCGACGGCGGTCTTGCCGGTCTGGCGGTCGCCGATGATGAGCTCGCGCTGGCCGCGGCCGATCGGCACCATCGAGTCGATCGACTTGAGGCCCGTCTGCACGGGCTGCGAGACCGACTGCCTTTGTACGACGCCCGGAGCGACTTTCTCGAGCGGCGCCGTGCTCTCGGCGTCGATCGGCCCCTTGCCGTCGATCGGGCGACCGAGTGCGTCGACGACGCGGCCGAGCAGCGCATCGCCGATCGGCACCTCGAGAATGCGCCCCGTCGTCTTGACCGTGTCGCCTTCGGAGATGTGCTTGTAGTCGCCGAGGACGACCGCACCGACCGAATCCTGTTCGAGGTTCAGCGCCATGCCGAACGTATTGCCGGGAAACTCGAGCATTTCGCCGTAGCGCGCGTCGGCCAGCCCGTGAATGCGAACGATACCGTCGGTGACGGCGATGACCGTGCCGACGTCGCGCGCCTCTGCGCTCGCCTCGAAGTTCTCGATGCGTTCTTTAATCAGCTCGCTGATTTCAGAAGCTTTGAGTGCCATGTTGTTTTCCTCTTCAGTTGATCAGCGCGTTGGCAAGGCCTGACAGCCTTGCGCGCAGTGATCCGTCAATGACGACATCGCCGGCCCTGATGACGGCGCCGCCGATGAGATTCTCATCCAGCTCGGTCTCGATGTTCACGTTGCGGCCGAGCCGCGCCTCGAGCGCCGTCGAGATCCTGGCCCGCTCGGCATCCGACAACGGCGTGGCGGACACGACCGTGACGTCGACGGTGTTTTCGGTCTCCGCCTTCAGCGCCTCGAAGTGCTCCGCGATCTCGGGCAGTGCCGCGACGCGGCCGTACTCGAGCAGCAGCTTGAGGAAGTTCGTGCCTTTCTTCTCGCCGCCCGCGAACACGTCGCCGCCCGCGGCGGCGAACAGGCCGGCCAGGAACTCGAGGCGCTTCGCATCGTCGAGCGCGGGATCGCCGAGGAACTTGGCAACGCGGCCGTCGGCCAGCAGATCGCGTGCCACGAGCAGCGACTCGGACCATGCCGCGAGCTCGCCCGCCTCCCGCGCCGACTCGAACGCGGCCTTGGCGTACGGACGTGCAATCGTGTTGTTGTCCGCCATGCCCGCCTACAGCTCCTGCGCCAGCTTGCCCAGGATGTCGCGGTGTGCATTTTCGTCGATCTCGCGGCTCAGTATTCGCTCGGCACCGGCCAGCGCGATCGCCGACACTTCGCCGCGCAGCTCTTCGCGGGCGCGCGACGCCTCCTGTTCGATCTCCGCCTTGGCGGCCGCGAGCTGCCGCTCGCGTTCTTTCACGCCATCGGCCTTGCCGTCGGCCACGATCTCGTTTGCGCGCGCATTGGCCTGGTTCAGGATCGTCGTGGCCTGGCGCCGCGCCTCGGCGATGATCTCGTCGGCCTCGGCCTGCGCGGCCACGAGTTTTTCCTGGCCGCGATCGGCGGCAGCGAGGCCGTCCTCGATTTGCTTTTGCCGTGTCTCGATCGCATCGAGGATCGGTGGCCAGATGTACTTCATGCAGAACCAGACGAACACGATCATCGCGATCGTCTGGCCGATTAGTGTCAGATTGATATCCACATCTGCTCCAGTTGGATAAAGCTGCTGCGCTTGCTCGTACTACTTGCTCGTACTATCGGGAACCCGAAATCGAAACACCCGTTTACTGACGCGGAAACTCAGTTCCCGATCCCGGCTTCGCGTCGTTTGAGCCGCGCTCGAAACGCCTTTTCTGATCGTCGCTTCTTATCCCGCGGCGAGCGCGTTCTGCAGCTGACCGATGAACGGATTGGCGAAGGCGAAGAACAGCGCGATGCCCACACCGATCATCGCGACGGCGTCGAGCAGGGCAACGACGATGAACATCTTCGTCTGCAGCATCGGCGCGAGCTCCGGCTGGCGTGCCGCACCTTCGAGAAAGCGGCCTCCCAAAAGGCCCATTCCGATGCCGACGCCGAGTGCGCCGAGACCGATCAGAAGTGCAACGGCGATCGCCGTGAAGCCAATAACAGTTTCCATCAGTTTCTCCTAACCAGGTTCTAATCCAACCTATTGAAAATAAACGATATCCGAATCAGTGTTTTTCCGTTGCCAGGCTCAAATAAACTATGGTCAACATCATGAAAATAAATGCCTGCAGCGTCACGATCAGCACGTGGAACACG
>JBFJQO010000294.1:0-2788 GCA_041616535.1 Woeseiaceae bacterium
CCGGAACGCGGCTGGTCGAAAGACGTGGAGGCCTCGCTCAGGGCAGCCGGTTTCACGGTGGCGGCGGAAGACAAGCATGCGTCTTTCGGTCGCGTGCACCTCGTGGCCCGCACAGGCGACGCGTGGACCGGCGTGGCCGATCCGGACTGGGAGGGCTCGGTCGCGACGGTCGCTTGCGGCAGGAAGTAAATTCGCGCAGGCATTCTTACGTTACACTGCGCACCGAATCACATCGGCTGGAGAACAGATTATGCGCGCGTGCCTCACCGGAATCCTCGGGAGCGTCCTGTTGCTGGCGGCGGAAGCGGCGCTGCCGCAGATCGACGTGCGCTCGGCAGACCTCGACATGTTCCCCGGGACCACGACGTACGATCCGGCCATCCCGACACCGGAGCAGTTCCTCGGTTTTGCGCTCGGCCATGAACCGGTCCGCCATCACCAGCTCGTCGCCTACATCACGCACGTCGCCGGCCTGAGCGACCGTCTGACCCTCGAGGTCATCGGCCACTCGCACGAACGCCGCCCGATCCTGTTTCTCGTCGCCACGTCGGGCGACAACCATGCGCGCCTCGATACGATCCGCGCCGAACATGTCGCACTGACGGAGCCCGGCGGCGCGGCCCGCGTCAGGGCCGATATGCCGGGCGTGACCTGGATCAATTTCGGCGTGCACGGCGCCGAGGCCAGCGGCATGGACGCATCGCTGCCGTTCGTCTACCACCTGGCCGCCGCGCAGGGCGCACAGGTCGAACGCATTCTTGACGAGACCGTCGTGCTCGTTACCGCGATCTTCAATCCCGACGGGCATGCGCAGCGCATCGCCTGGATCGACGCGTACGGCGGCCGCCAGCGCATCGCCGACCCGGATCACGTCGAGCACCAGTTCAACTGGCAATTCGCGCGCACCAATCACTACTGGTTCGACCTGAATCGCCAGTGGCTGTTGCTGACCCAGCCCGAGCCGCGCGCCTGGATGCGCAAGTGGCACGAGTGGCGCCCCAACCTGACGGTCGATTACCACGAGATGGGCAGCGAGAGCACCTACTACTTCCATCCCGGCGTGGCAACACGCACCAACCCGCTCGTGCCGGAGCGCGCCGAGGAACTTATGGCCGAGACGGTCGAGACCTCGGAGGCGTTTCTCGACCGCGAGGGCCGCCTGTACTTCCAGGGAGAGAACTTCGACAACTACTACATCGGCAAGGGCTCGACGTTTCCGCTGATCAACGGCGGTATCGGCGTGCTGTACGAGGCCGGCGCGACGCTCGGCCGCGAGATCGAAACACCGAGCGGACTGCGCACCTATCGCGAGGCGATCCGCAAGCACTTCAGGACTGCCGTCGCCAGCATCGAGGCCGGCGCCAATCTGAAGGACGATTACCTCGAGTACCAGGCCGACTTTTACGCGAGCGCGTTACGCGAGGCCGCGGCGGCCAGGACGAAAGCCTGGGTCGTCTCGGCCCAGGGCGATCGCGCACGCATGAACGCCTTCGCCGACCTGCTGAATTACCATCGCATCGACACGTATCGATTGACACGCGACATCACCGTGGGCGGTAGGCCTTATCGTGCCGCCGACGCATTGATCGTGCCGACCGCACAACCCCAGTACCGGTTGATCCGCAGCCTGTTCGAGGCCGTTAAAGAGTTCGAGGATGCAACGTTCTACGACGTCTCGACGTGGACCCTGCCGCCTGCGTTCGGCCTCGACTTCGCGGCTCTCAGCAACCGTGAGCTGCGTGGCGGCCTTCGCGGCGAAGCCTGGGCGCCCCGGGCCGCGGCGCCGGCCCCGGACGAAGCGACCTACGCATACGCGTTCGACTGGGGCGACTACCACGCACCGCGTGCATTGCATCGCGTGCTCGATGCCGGGCTGCTGGCCCGGGTCGCAACCAAGCCGTTCTCGGCGATGACGTCGACGGGATCGCGGGACTTCGCGCGCGGCGGCATCGTCGTGCCGCTCGACCGGCAGGAGAAGGAACGCGCAGACATACACGCGCTGATGACCGTAATCGCGGCCGATGACGGTGTTGCCGTGCATGCGCTGACCTCGGGTCGGAGTACGACCGGCTCGACCGGCATCAACGTCGGCGGCCCGTCGGTCAGACCCCTCGAGAAACCCGAGATGCTGCTCGTCGTCGGTGACGACATCAATCTTTACGACGCCGGCGAGATCTGGCACCTCGCGGACGTGCGCATGCAGATACCGATCACGCTGCGCCGGCGCGACGCGCTCGGCGGTATCGACTGGAGTCGCTATACGCACATCGTTTTCCCGTCCGGCGACTACGACGAGTACGAGCCCGAGTTTGCCGAGCGCCTGCGGCTTTGGATCAGCGAAGGCGGCACGGCGATCGGCATGCGTGACGCGGCACCCTGGCTGCGCGCCGCGACGCTGGACTGGGTCGATCCCGAGAGCGAGGAGGCGCTGGCGGTCGCAGCGGAGCCGGCCGAGGAAGAGGCCGAGGAGGTGGAGGAGGCGCAGGAGACCGGCCGCCTGCCGTACAGTGAGAAAGACGATTTCGAGGCCGAGAAGGTCATCGGCGGCGCGATCTTCGCCGCGGATCTCGACCACTCGCACCCGCTCGGCTTCGGCTATGCGGATCGCGCGATCTACCTGCACAAGAACGTCGAGGAGCCGATGCTGCCGACGGATAACCCGTTTGCCGCCGTCATCACCTACACCGACGACCCGGTGTTCTCGGGTTACGTCTCGGACAAGAACCGTGAGATGCTGGCCGGTACGCCCGCGCTGATCGCCGAGCGCTCGGGCGACGGCAGCGTCATC
>JBFJQO010000295.1:0-2740 GCA_041616535.1 Woeseiaceae bacterium
ACGTGCATGCCGTGCAACTCGAGATCGCGCAGCGTGTCTACATGGACGAATCGACGCGCGTGTTCGACGCCGCAAAGGCAACCGGGCTTCGTGGTACGCTCCGGCACATGCTGGAATCGTTCATTGGGCAAGCAGAGAAGGGCTGACAGTATGAAAATCAAGCACTTGAAACACTTCTTCGTCGTGCTCGCGATGCTCGCGACGAGCAGCGTCCTGGCGGCATCGAGCGACAAGATTGACCGCGAGGCCAACAAGGCGCTGCAGGTCTTCCAGGAGCAGGTCGAAGGCGCGGAGATCTTCCTGAACCAGGCGGCCGGCTACCTCGTGTTCCCGAAGGTCTACAAGGTGGGATTTGCCGTCGGCGCCGAAACAGGCGAGGGTGCGCTACGCGTCGGTGGCTCGACCGTGGCCTACTATCGCACGACGGCCGGCTCGTTCGGCCTGCAAGTCGGTGCGCAGGCCAAGTCGATCGTGATCGCATTCATGACGCGCGAGGCGCTCGACAAGTTCCGCAACTCCGAGGGCTGGAAAGTCGGTGTCGACGGCTCGGTCGCACTGATCGACGTCGGTGCGGGCAAGTCGATCGACACGCAGAACGTCAAGGACCCCGTCGTCGGCTTCATCTTCGGCTCGAAGGGCCTGATGTACAACCTGACGCTCGAGGGGACGAAGTTCTCGAAGCTCGACAAGTAGGACGCCCATGGCTTCGCCGCTCGTCGACAAATCGCACAGCGCGTTCCGCGGATGGTTCCGCAAGGTGTGGAAGGTGCGCGGCGGCGGTCTCTATGCGGTCGGGTTTGCGGTCGCGTTCATCATCTACGAGATCGGCTCGCTGGCCGACGATGTACTCGGCATCGGTGCGCTGTTCAGCGGCCAGGCGATCGAGTTCCTGATCGACTTCTTCATCGATTCGCTCACCAACACGTTGCGGGCGCTGATGTGGCCCGTGCACATCGTCCAGTATGCGCCGCCGTTCGGCGCCGTCGCGCTCGGCGTCGCGTTCTGGCTGTTCCCGACGTACGTGAAGCCGCACATCGAGACGTGGCTGTTCGATGACAATGACCGGGCTGAAAATGACACGGCCTGAGGCAAGCCGAACCGGATGCGCCGGCCTGGCCCTGGTGCTCCTGGCCGGCGTTGCCAGCGCCGAGGCGCCACTGCAGGAATCGGCCACGCACATGTCCGAGGCGTTGCGCGACTCGATTACGCGCGTCGTCATCCTGCCGACCGAGGGTGCCGGAAGTGAGTCGGTCACGGGCACCTACGGGCAGAAGACGCCGGGGCTGGCCGGCGGCATGGCCAAGGGCGCCGAGATCGGCCAGGTGCCCGTCGAAGTCGGCCACGTGCCGATCGTGATCCCGATCCCGATTCTGCGCGAGCTCGGCATGCTCGTCGGCGGCATTACGGGCTCGGCCCAGCGCATCCGGCAGGAAATGCGCGACCGCATGGCCGACGACCTGTCGGATGCCGTCGAGCAGCCGCTGACCAACAACGCGCTTGCGAACGACGTGTATTGGGGGCTGCGCAACGTGTCGTCCGTGGATCCGAAACTGTTCGCCGAGACGACCCCGATCCCGGCCGACACCGATGCGATCCTGTACGTCCATCTCAACGAGATCACGCTGAACGTGCAGGAAGACGAGGCCATCGTCTCGACCACGGCCACGGCGAGACTGCAGCGTTACAGCGACGGCGCGACACTGTATCGCCGGGAAGTGACCTACGAGGATCGCGACGATCTCAAGAACTGGGCGAAGGACGACTTCGTCCTGTGGTCCGAGTACAAGACGTTTGCGCGCCATTACATCGGCCGGGAACTGTCGGCCGAGCTTTACGAGCGCGTCGCGCTCGATCACGCCCTGGCGCCGGCGGACATGCCGTCGGTCAAGCCCGACAAGAAAAAGCCCTGGCACGGCAAGACGAAGACGCTGACGCCCACGCTCGCCTGGACCTTCGAGCTGCGCGGCGACGACAAGGCCGCGGCTGACGATGCGACGGTGCTCTGGGACCTCGAGGTCTACGATACGCGCCAGCCCGTGTACTCTGCAAAACGGATCGCGGGCACGCAGCACACGCTCGACGTTCCGCTCGAGGCCTGCAAGACTTATCGCTGGAGCGTGCGGCCGAGCTATCACCGCGAGGACGGCCGCATCAACGGCGAGTGGATGCGCCGGCCCGTGCAAGGCGGCAGTGGCAACGGCAACGTCGGGCGAGCCATCTCCGAAGCACATGCCTATATCCAGGACTTCCCGTCCTTCGAGGTCGACTGCAAGGCGGGCCGGCGCTAGGTTTTCGCCAGGCGGTCCTGCTCCGCGGCGCGCGCCGCGAACTCGTCCTGCCACTTCGAGCGGTGTTCGGCCGGGGCGACCTGCACGGCCGTGACCTTGTATTCGGGGCAGCTCGTGGCCCAGTCGCTGTACTCGGTCGTCACGACGTTGGCGCCCGTCTCCGGGTTGTGGAAGGTCGTGTAGACGACACCGGGTTTGACGCGCGTCGTGATGGTCGCGCGCAGCGTGATGTCGCCCTTGCGGCTCGCGAGCGAGACGAGCATGCCTTCCTTGATGCCGCGCGTTTCCGCATCGGAGGGGTGCACCTCGAGCCGGTCCTCGCTGTGCCACACGGTGTTCGCGGTGCGCCGCGTCTGCGCGCCGACGTTGTACTGCGACAGGATGCGGCCCGTCGTCAGCAATAGCGGGAACTTGCGGTTGGTGCGCTCCTCGGTCGGCACGTAGTCGGTCTC
>JBFJQO010000296.1:0-2718 GCA_041616535.1 Woeseiaceae bacterium
ACGGTCAGCACCAGGACCAGGAAGCGGTTCCGGATCGACCAGCGAATCAGCGCGGCGATCACGGGTCGCTCTCCATGCGGTGCATGCCGTGATCGTCGTGGTCGCGCTCTTTCCTGTCGCGCATGTCGTGACCCTCATGGCCACGCTGGTCCATGCCGCGCATGTCGTGACCCTCATGGTCCTGCTGTTCCATGCGGTGCATGTCGTGACCCTCATGGCCCTGCTCTTCCATGCGCGACAACGCGCTCTCGATGTTCGACTCGGAGTCGATCAGGAACTGCCCCGACACGACGATCTCGTCGCCTTCCGCAATGCCGCTGCGGATTGCGATGCGGTCGCCGGACTCGATGCCGAGACGGACCGGTACCGACCGGAATCGCCCCTCGCCGAGCGCCACGACTACACGGTTCACCGACCCACCGCGGATGACCGCCGATTTCGGCACGTGTACGACGCGCCCGGCATCGTCGGCCTCGATGGTGACGCGCGAGAACATGTTGGGGCGCAGCTGCTCGCCGGTGTTATCGAAAGCGAGCCTGACCTTCAGCGTGCGCGTTTTCGGATCCAGCTCGGGATAGACATAGTCGACGGTGCCCACGAATGTTGCGCCCGGCAGGTAGTCGAGCGTCACGGTCGCCCGCTGGCCCGGCCGGACCCACGACGACTGCCGCTCGAAGACTTCGGCGATCACCCAGACGCGGTCGAGTTTCGCGACCGACATGACCTCGGTCATCGGCGTGACGTAGATACCCTGGCGGACGCCGAGGTGCGCGATGACGCCGTCGGATTCTGCGAACACGCGCACGCGCTGCATCACCCTGCCGTCCTTTTCGAGGCGCGCGACCTCGGACCGCGTGACGCCCAGCGCCGCAAGGCGATCGCGTGACGCCTGCAGCAGCACCGCGTTGCCGCTGCGATGAGCGGTCAGGAATTCCTGCTGCGCATTGACGAGCGTCGGCGAGTAGATCTCGAAAAGCAGCTGCCCTCTCTCGAGCCGATCGCCCGTTGCCGTTACCGCCAGCTTCTCGATCCAGCCTTCGACGCGCGTGTGCACGTGTTCGACCGTGTTCTCGTCGTAGGCGACGTAGCCGACCGTCTCGATACGCCGCGGCAATTCGCCGCGCATGGCGATCGCCGTGCGCACGCCGAGATTGTTGATGATGACCGGATCGATGCTGACGACGCCGGGCTGGCTGTCCACCTCGTCGGCATAGACGGGCACGAGATCCATGCCCATCGGGGATTTACCCGGCCCGTCCCTGCGGTAGTTCGGGTCCATGGGTGCGACCCAGTAGAGAATGTCGCGACCGCTCGCCGTGTCGCCGGATAACGCCGTGCCTGCGGCCGGGCCGAACGATCGGCCGATGAAGAATCCGGCGACGATCGCCGCGATCACGAACAGGATGATGGCGAAGCTCTTGTTCATGGCGTGAGCCCTCCCAGGTTGGCGATGACGGCGTAGGACTGCGCGCGGTCGACCTCGAGGCGTATCCTGTCGATGCGGGTGTTGAGCAGGCCGACGTAGGCACGCACCAGGTCGGCGAAATCGCCGGCGTCGCTGCGGTAGGCCAGCAGTGCGGCGTCGGCGTTTTCAACCGCCTGGCCGAGCAGGCGCTCGTCGTACAGCGCAAGGCGCCGGGTCAGTTCGCGCCAGTCGGCATATGCGGTCTCCAGCTCGCGCCGCAGCTGTCGCTCGAGCCGTTGTCGCGAAGCGTTCGCCGCGCTGCGCTCCTTGAGCGCGGCCGCCAGCGTGCCGTCGACCGATTTCCGGCGCAGGAACGGCAGGTCTACGGTGACGCCGAGCGTCACCATGTCCGAGCGAGGGCGGCCGGAGGGCAGCACGCCCCGCCGGTAGCCGTAACCGAGATCCAGCGCCCAGCCCGGCTTCGAACGTTCGTCGGCGAGCCTGACGGCGGCGTCGCGCGCCTCTACCTCCGCCTCGGCGGCCAGCAGCGACGGATGCCGCCCCAGCCCCTCCAGCAGTGCTTCGATCGCGGGCACGGAACTCCACGCGGGGAAGGTCTCGGCCAGGGGTCTCTCGGCATCGCCACCGATCCACTCGGCCAGCGCGGCCCGTGCCTGCGCCTGCCGGCCGTCCATGTCGATCAGCCGCTCATCCAGGCGGCTGAGCTCGAGTTCGGCGCGCAGGACATCCTGCTGGGTCTTGCGGCCTACCGCGTACAGCGAGCGCGTCACTTCCGCCAGATCGGCGAAGTACGGCCGCGACTCCCGCACCAGCGTGCGCGCACGAACCACGAAATACAGCTCCAGCCAGGCTTCCCGAACGGCCGTGCGAACGTCGCGGCCGCGCGCCGTCGCGTGCGCGCCCACGCCCCGCGCGAGCGACCGGAACCTCTCGGCCGAATGTTGGCGAGACCTGCCGGCGGGAAATGTCTGCCGCAGGCCGATCGAGGCCTGGGTCATGCCCTCGGTGGAAAAACCGCCGGATTCGACCGGGAAATTATTGACGCCCAGACGCAGCGACGGGTCCGGCAACTCACCGGCGACCCTGGCCTGCTCGCGCAGGGCGGCGGCGCGGGCCTCCAGCGCCTGGGAGCCAGGCTCGGCCCGCAACGCCAGGTCTTCAGCCTCGGCGAGCGACAGCGGTACGCGCGCGTCCGCCGGTGACGGCGAGGCCCATAGCGCAAGTATCAATACGAACAACGAACCGGGCACGCGCCCGAATAAGAACATCATGAAACCAACTCCTGCTGATGA
>JBFJQO010000297.1:0-2717 GCA_041616535.1 Woeseiaceae bacterium
GCTGCGCTTTACTTCCGGTGAGTGATCACCCGACCGGCGCTGTCGCGCACCGGCTCACGTCGCGCTGAGGACTCCGAAACCCTTCTCAGGTAAGATTCCCGGCGTGACTATCAGCATTCCCGATTTCTCCTCGACGCGCGTCGTCGTCGCCGGCGACGTCATGCTCGATCGCTACCTGTGTGGCTCCACCGGGCGCATCTCGCCCGAGGCGCCCGTGCCGGTCGTGCACGTGCACGAGACCGACGATCGCCCGGGCGGCGCGGCCAACGTCGCGGTCAACCTCGCGGCCCTCGGCGTGTCGACACGTCTCGTCGGCGTCGTGGGCAAGGACGCGGCGGCCGCTGCGCTCGCCGGCATCCTCGGCGATCGCGGTATCGACTGCGCGTTTGCGGCCGCCGCCGACCGGCCGACGATCACGAAGACGCGCGTCCAGAGCCGCGGGCAGCAACTGATCCGCCTCGACGAAGAAAATGCCGTCGCGATGCCGGGCGGCGCGATGCTCGACGCACTGCGCGGCGCGCTGGCCGGTGCCGGTGCCGTGGTCCTCTCCGACTACGGCAAAGGTGCACTGGCGGACGTTGCGGAGATGATCGCGGCGTGCCGCGAAGCGGGCGTACCCGTGCTCGTCGATCCGAAAGGGACCGATTTCGGCAAGTACCGCGGTGCGACCATCATCACACCCAACCAGACGGAGTTCGAGGCCGTCGCCGGGCGCAGCGCAAGCGATGACGAGCTCGTCGCGCGCGTCAGGGCACTGATGCAGGAACTCGAACTCGACGCGCTGCTCGTAACGCGCAGCGAAAAAGGCATGCTGCTCGTCGAGGAAGGCCAGGAGCCTGTGTTCCTGTCGACGCAGGCGCGCGAGGTCTACGACGTGACCGGCGCCGGTGATACGGTCATCGCGACGCTGGCGGGCGCGCTTGCCAGCGGCCAGAACTTCCCGGCGGCCGCGGCGCTCGCGAATCTCGCGGCGGGGCTCGTCGTGCGCAAGATCGGCGTGGCGACCGTGACGCCCGGGGAACTGTCGGCGGCCCTGCACCAGCGCGGCCAGGGCGGGCGCGGGCTCGTCGATCCGGACACGTTGCTGGCGCTCGTCGACGAGGCGCGCGGCCGCAACGAACGCGTCGTCATGACGAACGGCTGTTTCGACGTGCTGCACGCGGGGCACGTGTCCTACCTCGAGGAAGCCAAGAGCCTCGGCGACCGGCTCATCGTGGCCGTTAACGACGACGACTCGGTGCGGCGCCTGAAAGGCGAGTCACGCCCGATCAATGCGCTCGAGGACCGCCTGCTCGTCCTCGCGGGGCTGGCCGCGGTCGACTGGGTGGTCCCGTTCTCGGAGGACACGCCCGCGAGGCTCATCGAAGCGGTCCTGCCGGACATCCTCGTGAAAGGCGGAGACTACAAACCCGAGGAGATCGCAGGGGCCCGCGAGGTCCTGCAGAACGGCGGCGAGGTTCGCGTCCTCGCGTTCCGCGACGGGCACTCGTCGAGCCGCATCATCGAAAGGCTCGATGCGGAATAAGCGTGCGCTTTCTCTACAACCTGCTGACTTACCTGCTGCTGCCGCCGTTTTTCGCCTATTGGGTAATTCGCGGCATCGGCAATCGCAGCTACTTCGATCGCCTCGGCCAACGCTTCGGATTCGGTTATCCGCGTCTCGATCGCTGCATCTGGGTGCATGCGGTGTCGGTCGGCGAGGTGCTGGCCGCCGTGCCCCTGATCCGCGCGCTCGGGGAGCGGTTCCCGGATCGGGAATTGCTCGTGACGACAATCACGCCGACAGGGGCTGCGCGTGTGCGTGCCCTGTTCGGGGAGGCGGTGCGGCACGCCTATATTCCGTTCGAATTTCCGCATGCGGTGCGCGCATTCTTCCGCGACGTGCAGCCGGAGGCGGCGCTGATCATGGAAACCGAGATCTGGCCGAACCTCTACCGTGGTTGCGGCATCCGCAAGATCCCGTTGATCCTCGTCAGCGCACGGCTTTCGCCGAAGTCAGTGCCGGGCTACCGCAAGATGCTGACGTTGATTCGCGAGACGCTGTCGCACGGCATCATCATCGCCGCGCAAAGCCAGGATGACGCCGACCGATTCCTTGCGATCGGCGCCAATCCCGCGCGTACCTGTGTCATGGGCAACATCAAGTTCGACGTCGAACAGCACCCCGAAATCATCCCGACCGGCAAGGCGGTGCGCGCCGAGTTGTTCGGCGGTCGACCCGTCTGGATTGCCGCGAGCACGCACGAGGGTGAAGAAGGGCTCGTGCTCGACGTGCACCGGCGCCTGCTCGAGCGTCACCCCGACCTGCTGCTCGTGCTCGTGCCGCGACACCCGGAGCGCTTCGCCGGCGTACGGGAGCTGATCGAAAAACGCGGCTTCGAGGTCGTCACGAGGTCGGCCGGCCGACGCGTGGGCAACGCGTCGGTATTCCTGTGCGACACCATGGGCGAGGTGCCCTTGTTTTTCGCCGCAAGCGACGTTGCGTTCGTGGCCGGCAGCCTCGTACCGATCGGCGGTCACAACCTGCTCGAGCCGGCGGCACTCGGTGTGCCCGTCGTCACCGGCCCGTACAACTTCAATGCCCAGGACATCGCTGACCTTTTCAACGATCTCGGCGGGTGCAGGATCGTGGCCGACACGGTGGAACTCGCGGCGACCGTCAGCGAGCTGCTCGACGATCCCGAGGGTGCCGCCGATCTCGGCCGCACGGGCCAGCA
>JBFJQO010000298.1:0-2673 GCA_041616535.1 Woeseiaceae bacterium
CTGGAGGTATTCATCGGGGGTATGCCCGCCGCCGCCGATCGCGCCGAGTCCCGCGAGCGCGTCCGCGTGCGGCGCGACGAAGGAAATATCCGCTGCGCCACGTTCGGATGGATCCAGCGGCGGCATCGGCTTGCGGCCCAATGCAACATTGATCTGCGAAAGCGTCTCCGCGAGCGCGAGGTTGCCGTCCGTCGGCGGCATCGGCGGATAACCGTCCGCAAATTCGATGCTGGCCTCTGTATGGGGCAGGTTCTCCGCGACGATGCGGCGCATCGTCGCGCGCGCCCTATCGAGTTGTTCCTGCGAAATCGTGCGCATGCCGCCGTGCACGATGACGGTCCGCGGCACGACGTTGGTCTTGCCGAACGTCCTGCCGCGGTTGGTGGACGCATCGTACGCGACCTCGGTGCCACCCTGGATCGTGCCGGCATTGAAGGTCAGGTACATTTCACCGCGCACTTCCTCGTAGAAGCGATTGAGGATGCGACTCGCCTCGAAGATCGCGCCGGCGCCGACGTCGTCGGAGAAGATATCCGAGGAGTGCGACTGGCGGCCCGTCACGGTCAGTACCCAGCGGCTCGACGACCGTCGCGCGACCGTGGCCCAGTCGGTGTCGTCGAAGTACATCGCCTCCTCGAAGCCGAGCGCGATGTCGGCCCACTCACCCGCCTCGACGAGATCCTTGCGCGAAATCTCGACGGGCCGGCCGTATTTCTCCTCGTCGCCCATGAACGCCACGACGACGGGAATGTCGTCGAGGGCCCCTATGTGCTGCAATGCCTTGAGCGCATAGACGATGACGGTATTGCCCGCTTTCATATCGTAAATACCGTGACCGCGCGCGATATCCCCGTCGCGCTCGAATAGCCGGATGCCGTCCTCTTCCTCGAATACGGTGTCGAGATGGCCGATCAGCAGGAATTTCCGGCCGCTGCCGTTCTTTCGACCGACGAGGTGGCCGGCCCGGTTCACCTCGGGCGGCATCTCGATCCACTCGGTGGCGAGACCGAGGTCGTCGAGCTCGCGCTGCATGACCTTGCCGACCGCACGGACGCCGGCATGGTTCATCGTGCCGCTCGGGATGTCGACGGCTTCTTGCAGCAACCCGATCGCGTCGTCGGCGTGCGCATCGATCCATGCGGCCATACGCTGCTCCTCGGGCTGCAATTCGCCCGCGAGGGCCGGCAGCGCGAGGATTGCGCAACTGCACGCGGCTAGCTGTCTGATCATCGGCGTGGCAATCCTGATAATGTGGCTCAATGTAGCAAGGAGCCTCTCATGATCTCAACGGCAGAGCATCCGAAGCAATTCGTCACCGTCAACGGCAAGCGCATGGCGTATGTCGAAATGGGCGAAGGTGACCCGATCGTGTTCCAGCACGGCAATCCGACGTCGTCCTACCTGTGGCGCAACATCATGCCGCCGCTCGCCTCCATGGGCCGTTGCATCGCTGTGGACCTGATCGGCATGGGCGATTCGGACAAGCTCGACAACCCGGGACCCGGAAGCTACCGCTACGTCGAACACCGCGACTACCTGTTCGCGGCGTGGGAACAACTGGGCATCACCGGCAATGTGACGCTGGTCATACACGACTGGGGCTCCGCGCTCGGTTTCGACTGGGCCAGCCAGAACCCCGACAAGGTGAAGGGCATCGCGTACATGGAAGGCATCCCCTGCCCGATTCGTTGGGACGACTGGCCCGAGGCCGTGACGCCGATCTTCCAGGGCTTTCGTTCGGAGATGGGCGAAGCGATGGTGCTCGAGAAGAACATCTTCGTCGAACGCGTCCTGCCCGGTTCGGTCCTGCGAGGCCTGACCGACGCCGAGATGGCCGTCTATCGGCGGCCGTTCGAGAACCCCGGCGAAGACCGGCGCCCGACCCTGACCTGGCCGCGCCAGATTCCGCTCGACGGCGAACCGGCCGACGTCGCCGAGATCGCAGAGCGCTACAGCCAGTGGCTGCAGGCATCGGACGTACCCAAGCTGTTCGTCAACGCCGAGCCCGGCGCCATCCTCGTCGGCCGGCAGCGCGAGTTCGCGCGCAGTCTGCCGAACCAGACCGAGGTCACGGTGCGTGGCAGCCACTTCATCCAGGAGGACTCGCCCGAGGCGATCGCCGCGGCGCTCAGGGATTGGCTCGGCCGGATTTAGCCGCGACGGCCCCCGTAAACACGACGTCGGTCGAACTGTTCAGCGCCGTTTCGGCCGAATCCTGCAGGATGCTGATCACGAAACCGACCGCGACGACCTGCATCGCGACGTCGTTCGAGATGCCGAACAGGCCGCAGGCGAGCGGGATCAGCAGCAGGGAGCCGCCCGGAACCCCCGATGCGCCGCAGGCCGACAATGCCGCGACGACGCTGAGTAACAGCGCGGTCGGCACGTCGACACTGATGCCGAGCGTGTGGACGGCCGCCAGCGTCAGCACCGTGATCGTGATGGCGGCGCCGCCCATATTGATCGTCGCGCCGAGGGGAATCGACACGGCGTAAGTGTCTTCTTCGAGATCGAGTTTCTCGCACAACGCGAGATTGACCGGGATGTTGGCCGCGGACGAACGCGTGAAGAACGCCACCGTGCCGCTCTCGCGCAGCGCCGTAAACACGAGCGGGTACGGGTTCCTGCGCGTCTTGAGCCAGGCGATCAGCGGGTTGGTGACGAGCGCGACGA
>JBFJQO010000299.1:0-2669 GCA_041616535.1 Woeseiaceae bacterium
AACGGGGCTGTACGCCGTGACGGGCACGCTGGGCGGCTCAGGCTTCAACGAAGAGCTGAATGCGGACGTCCGCGCGACGCGATATCTGTCCGATGCCGCATCGATCGAGGTGCGATTTCGCTATGACGAAATCCGCGGAACCGAAGCGATGTTCGACGGGATCGACGGCAACCGCGGCCGTGTCGATGTCCGGTACCGCTGGCAGCAGCTGCCGCACTACCTCTTACTGCGCGGCGGTGTCGAGCAAAACGACCGCCGGGACGAGGGCGTGTCACCCGACCGACAACGCCTGCAGGCGACGTACTTCCGCCGGCTCGGCGACCGGTGGGAGATCGAACTCGGTGCATCGATTCGCAGCAGCGATTACAGCGTTGTCTCCGTGTCCCGCGACGAAGACCTGGCGACCGCCGCGCTCGGTGCCAGCTACGGATTCGGTGACGGCAATGCGGTCACCATCCGTTACCAGTATTCCGAAAATAGCTCCAGCGACCCGTTGTTTTCGTACCGGCGCAACCTGTTCACGGTCGGCATCCGTTACCTGTTCCAGCCTTGACATAATCGCGCAAAAAATTCCCTGAATATGTCGCATCGGCGTAACCGCGTGGGTAACACGACGTTAATAACACTGTAGTCCAGGTAAGCCGGCGACGGCAGAAAGCCATGACGTTCCGGGAACTGCGGAGGACCAGAGTGGTGCTGTCGCCGGCGCCTATCCGAGTCGAAAACGGGGTATCGGGAGCTAACTGCGGGGGTGGTCAGTCGCCCAGGTGACGGTCATCCAGCTCCCGGTACGCCGCCTCGAACTCGCGCTGCAGCAGCGCGACCTCCGACACCATCGTCTCCTCGGCAGGGTCGTCGCCGATACTCTCGAGGCGATCGCAGAGCACCGCCATGCGCTCGGCGCCGATTTGCCGGCACAACCCCAGCAGACGATGTGCCTGGCGACGCACGCGCCCTGAATCGCGTTCTCGCGCCGCCTCTTCGAGCTGGCGAATCCAGCCCGGCATGCGATTGAGAAACTGGTCGGCGAGCTCGGTAAACAGGTCGCCGTCGCCCCTGCCCTTGATCTTGCGCAGTTCCTCGATCATCGCCTTGTCAATGACCCGCGCCGTGGACGACTGGTGTTGCCCGTTCGACATGCCGACCTCACCCGCCACCAGGTCCCTGGCCGACCTGTACATGACGCGTTGCAGGGAGGCCGCGATGTCCTCGATGAACACGGGCTTGCTCAGAAAATCGTCGACGCCGGCATCGAACGCCTTCTTCTGATCGTGCTCCATGACCTTTGCCGTCAACGCGACGATCGGTGTGCGCCGGGCATCGCCTTCGCTTTCGCGCTCGCGGATGATACGTGTCGCTTCGTTACCGCTCATGCCCGGCATCTGCGAATCGATCAGGATGGCCGCGTAATTCTCGCGCGCGCTCGCTTCGATCGCCTGCTCGCCGTTGGCGGCGAGGTCGACGAGGTAGCCGAGCTGCTCGAGCATGCGCTGCGCCACGAACTGGTTGACTTCGTTGTCGTCCACGACGAGGACCTTCTGCCCGGCACGGTCGAGGTCTTCGGGCTGGGCGTCGTGCAACAGGTGGCGGGGGCCGCTCTGCTGTTTGGCGATCACGACGGCCGTTGCTTCCGGATCGCTTTGGCGTACCGTCGCCGTGAACCAGAAACGGCTGCCCTCGCCCGGCGTGCTGTCGACGCCGATATTCCCGCCCATCAGCGTTGCCAGTTCTTTCGAGATGGCGAGCCCGAGCCCCGTCCCGCCGTACTTGCGCGTATCCGACTCGTCGACCTGGCTGAATTGCCGGAAGAGTTTGTCCTGGCCCGCCTCGTCGATGCCGATACCGCAATCCTTGACCGTGAAACGGAGTTCCATTGTCTCGGCATCATCGCGCCGCGGCGCATTGAGCTCGCACAGGATGCTGATGTCGCCGTTCTCGGAGAACTTGATGGCATTGCTCACGAGGTTCGCGATGATCTGCCCCAGCCGAACAGGATCCCCCTGCACGATATCGGGCACGTTGTCCGCGACGGCATAGTTGAGCGTCAGGTTCCTGCCCTGCGCCTCGGCGGAGAATAGTTGCACGACTTCGGCCAGCGCCGCACGGATCGAGAAATCGACTTTCTCGAGAACGATCTTGCCCGCCTCGATCTTCGAGAAATCGAGGACCGAATTGATGATGTTGAGGAGCCGCATGCTCGATGCGTGCATCACCTCGGCATACTCGAGCTGCTCGTCGTCCAGTCGGGTACGCAACAGCAGGCTGGCCATGCCGATCACGCCGTTCATCGGCGTTCGGATCTCGTGGCTCATGTTCGCAAGGAACTGGCTCTTGGCCTCGCTGGCCGCATTGGCCTGGTCGCGGGCGATCCTGAGTTCCTCGTTGCGATTCACGGCTTCGGCTTCGCGCGCCGCCAGTTCCCGCGTGCGTTCGACCACCATTTCCTCGAGCACTTCGGCACGCCGCTCGAGTTCGCGGCGGTTGCGAATCACGAGCAGGGCGATGAAGCTGAACGAAACCAGCAGGATGCCGATGATCACGATATTGACGGTCAGGATCTTCTTCTGGTCCGCCGTGACCTCGCTGTCGATCTGCTCGGCGACGCGTCGCGACAGGTCGAGGATGTCGTGGAACACGGCATCGAAGTGCTGGTCGAGATCGCCGCCGAT
>JBFJQO010000300.1:0-2644 GCA_041616535.1 Woeseiaceae bacterium
CACGGGCTGCCAGACGAGCTCGAAGTCGTGGTCCGTCCGCGTGTCGGGATCCGCCAGCTGGACCGAGTAGCGCCCGCCGGATTCGTCGTAGGAGACCGGGTGATAACGGCTTGCGATGATCGACAGCGGCATGCCGGCGTTGATTTCGGCGCGCAGCGAAATCCTGTGGTGCTGCGACGCCGTGACCTGCGGCGGCGTAATCAATGATGCGTCGGGCACCTGGTCGGTGTCGGGCGACCAGCCGTTGCCCTGCCGGTCGGACAGTGCCGCGCCCGGGATATAGCGCGGCGTCAGCGTCATCGGGAAGCGGATACTGAACTGGCCATCTTCGTAGCGAAGGTCTTCCAGGTACTCGATTTCGACGACCACCAATTCGCCCGGCGCGACATTTGCCACCTGCGTCGTAAACAGGTTGGCTCGCTGCTGTTGCACCAGACTGGTTTTCTTGCCGGCGGCCTTGGCTTCTGCATACTCTTTCTTTGCCTGTTCCTTTTCACGAATCTCTCCCTCGATAAAGCGGTCGCCGATATGCAGCCGCATGCGATCCACGGCTGCCTGGTCGGGCAGTGGGAACACGTACACGCCCTCGACCCACTCGGCGCCCTCGTTGCGGAACTCCTGGCGTACCGAAACGCGTGCGATGAGTCCCGAGATCTTCATCTCGACGTCGGTATTCAGCGTCGTCGCCGTGACATAACCCTGTTGCATGCGCCAGAGCAGGCTGCCCGCCTGCGCCTGGTCCGGCGCGGTTTCCTGCGCCGCGGCAGGCCAAGCCTGCAGCACGAACACGAGGGCCAGGATCCAGAACCAGGATCGAATATCCGATTTGATGGTGTGCATTGTTGCCTCCCTTCTCGATGCTTCTATTACAGGGGGACAAAAGGCCGGATCGCGGCCTGCGCCATGGCAATGCACGGGCGGAATGTGGCAAATTGTGACGAATCCAGAGGACTTTAATGTGGCCAAACGAATCGCACTCGTCGAGGACGAGCCCGCCATCCGCGACAACTACGCCGCCGCGTTCCGGCGCGAGGGCTACGTCGTTGACGACTACGACGCGCGTAGGCCGGCGCTCGATGCGTTCGAGGCGCGCCTGCCCGACCTCGTCGTCATCGACGTCAACCTCAAGGACGACGTCGAGGGCGGATTCGAGTTGTGCCGCGAACTGCGCGCGCGTTCGGCCGACCTGCCGATCATCTTCCTGACGGCGCGCGACAGTGAGTTCGACGCGGTCTCGGGCCTGCGTCTCGGCGCCGACGACTACCTGACGAAAGACATCTCGTTGCCGCACCTGATGGCGCGCGTTGCGGCCCTGTTCCGGCGACTCGATGCGATGCAAAAGCCCGAAGGCAAGCAGAGCCGGCTGCGGCGTGGCGAGCTGACGATCGACACGGAACGCATGACCATCTTCTGGAAGGACCTTCCCGTCGGGCTGACGCTGACCGAGTTCTGGCTCGTGCACGCGCTCGCGCGCTACCCCGGGCACGTCAAGAACCGCCAACAGCTCATGGACGCGGCGCAGGCCGTGCTCGACGACAACACGATCACGTCGCACGTCAAGCGCATCCGCCGCAAGTTCCACGCAATCGACCCCGAATTCGACGCGATCGAGACCGTGTACGGCATGGGCTACCGCTGGCTCAGCGACTGATCGGACATGAACCTCCGGCGCCAGCTGCTCCTCGTCAGCCTGCTGACCCTGATGCTGCCCTGGGCCGGTTGCGAGTTCATCCGTGAGACCGAGATCGCACTGCGTGACGGGCAGCAACAGATGCTGGCCGGTACGGCGCGTGCCGTCGCGAATGCGCTGACGCAGTATCGCGAGGAGTTCCCGGTTCGCGATGCGGCGTTTCCGGTCGACGGCCAGCTCTACGTGCACGCGCTGGAAACCCGCCCCGAGATCGACGGGTACATCGACGACTGGAGCCTCGAGGACGGCGCACCGCGCACGATGCGCGGCACCGATGGTGCGATCCGATTCGCGCTCGGCCGTCATGCCGAAGCCGTGTACCTCTTCGTCGAGGTCGGCGACCGCGCGGTCGTTTACGGCAAGGACCAGGTCGTGCTCGCGAGCAGCAACCCCCCGTACCTGCAGGAGTCGATCTCGTTCGCGGCCGAGGCGCCGGGACGGATACTGAGTTACAAGCAGACGGCGTACGGGTTCGCACCCGAGCCGACGATCGAGGCCTACTGGCAGGACTTTGCGGGCGGCTACCGTGTCGAGGCGCGCATCCCGGCCGGGCAGCTCGGCACCCATCTCGGCATCACCGTGATCAACACGGACGACCCAGCGTCCGAGGGAACGCACAGCCACTCCTTCGTCGGCCGCTTCCCGGGTCCGGCGCGCCAGCCGGTCCCGGAGCTCATGCGCATAGCCGGCTCGCTCGTGCAGACCGACATGCGCCTCGTACTGACCGACGCGGACGGCTGGCGTGTCGCGAAAGCGGGCCGGCTCGGTAACAGTGGTAACGAAGCGGGTTCACGGTTCGCGCGGCGTCTCTATGAACTGTTGCTCGAGTCCGGCGAGGAGGCGGCGCTCGCCGAGCCGCATGCATCGGGGCTCGAGCAGCAGCCCTATGTCAGCGCCGCGCTCGAGGGGCGCGAAACGGGCGCCTGGTTCCGCAGCGCCGATACGGGTCGGGCC
>JBFJQO010000301.1:0-2571 GCA_041616535.1 Woeseiaceae bacterium
ACCAGGCCGGGCGTAAGCGGCCTTTCTCGCCCTTCGTGTAGGGCAGCCAAACTAGGCCGGTCACCGCCACGCTGATGTCGGTGCTCTTGGCGCGCACGACGATTTCGTCGAGTTCCTCGGCCTGTGCATCGAAGCTCGGGTCGAGGGCGGCGACTTCCTTCTCGAGTTCGGCATTGAGCGCGGCCAGGTCGGCATTGACCTTCTCGACCGTCTGCCTGGCGCGCTCGACGTCCTGCGCCTCCTTGCGGGCGCCGCCGGCGGTGCGAATCGCCGTGCCCATCTTCGACGCCGTGCTGCTCGACAGTTTCTTGCGACCGAGCACGGCGCCGAGGATCGCGGTGCCGAACGAAATCGCCGTATCGAGTTTCTTTTTCGTCGATTGTTCCTTCTGCACGGCCACGGTCTGTTCCGCGCGCAGCAGGCGGTTCTCGAGCGTCGTCGTCTTGGTTGCGTAGCGCTTGCGGATTTTCGCGATCGCCGCGTCGCGCTTCTCGCTGGCCGCGTCCTGCAAGCGGGCGCGGAAATCGCCTTCGGTCTCGGTGGGCAGTGAGGTCAGGTTGAAGCGCTTGCTGCGATACAGCGTCACGGTTTCGTTCTGCCGCAGCCAGCGCTTGTAGTCCCTGCCCCACGACGCATACGCCTTGGCGTTGTCGGCGGCGGCCGGAACTTCCGTGTAGGTGGCATCGGCCTCACCGTCCTTGTGCAGGTCGTCGATCGACAGCTCGAGAGCCTCGCCGTTGTCCCAGTCGATATCGACGGGGCCGTCCTCGAACTCGACCGTATGCAGTAATTCGCGCTCGTCTTCGACCTTGTAGCGCGCGCTCGTGAACACGACCTCGCCGCCCGCGATCAGGCGCGGGTAGTAGACGATCTCATCGCCGGTGCCGCGCACATAGAACTGGTCGATCGACGGTGGCAGCGCCGGCGCCGTTGCGGCGGCCTTGCGCTTCGGCTTCGACACGGCTTTCACGGCGTCCGCGACCTTGTTTTTCGCAGATTTCATCAGCGTGCGGATGTGGTCGCGCGTCAGAGGGCCGGCGAGGTACGACAGCACCCAGCGCGTATTGAACACGACTGGCTCGTCCTCGTGCACGTTGTGCAGCAGGAAGCGCCGCTTGCCCAATCCCGCGATCGTCCGCTCCATGGCCTGCTTGTCGAAGTTCCCGGCGCTCGCGCCTTCGAGACCTTCCATGACACGCGCCTTGTCGCGCTCGGTCTGCAGACGTCCGATGAACCAGGTGCCCGTATTCGACAGGCCCTTGTAGTCGAGGTCGACGGGGTTCTGCGTCGCGAGGACGAGGCCGACGCCGTAAGCGCGGGCCTGCTTGAGCAGGGTGAGGAACAGGCGCTTCGACGGCGGGTTCGCGATCGGCGGCATGTAGCCGAAGATCTCGTCCATGTAGATGATCGCGCGCAGGCTGGACGTGCCAGGCTGCGCCCGCATCCAGCCGATGATCTCGTTGAGCAACATCGAGACGAAGAACATGCGCTGTGCCTCGTCGAGATGCGAAATCGCCATGACCGAGATGCGCGGTTTGCCTTCGTCCGTGTACAGCAGGTTCTTGGCGTTCAACGGCGTGCCCTGCATCCAGGCCTCGAAACCGGGCGCCGCGAGCAGGTTGTTGAGCGCCATGGCGAGCTTGAAGCGCTCCTTGGCCGGGAAGAACGAATCGACATTCATGATGCCGACCTTCGTGATCGGTGGATTCTGGATCTCGTTGATCAGCGCCGGCAAGTCGAGGCTGCGCCCTTCCCTCCAGGCATTGTCGAGCAGCCGAGAAAGGAGAATGTGCTCGCGGCTCGAGACCGGGTCGGCGTCCATGTCGAGCAAGGTCAGGATGCCCGTGGCCGTCGCCTGGACTCGCTCGCGGTAGAGATCGACGTCGTCGATCAGCGCCTGGTCGGGCGCGTCGAAGGAATGCAGTATCGAGACCGACAGGCCGGCATTGCTGCCCGGCGTGTAGATCGCGAGATCGGCGTTCTTCCTGAGCTGCGCGATGCGCTTGCCGGTCTGGCCCCATTCGCCCAGCCCCTTCTTCCAGAGCGCGGCCTGGCCCGCCGCGAATTCGTCGGGCGTCTGGCCCTTGTCCATCGCGGTCCGCTCGTTGATCCACGGGCGGAAATCCCCGGGCTTCAGGTCCGGGAAGGTCAGCAGCAGGTTGCCCATGTCGCCCTTCGGGTCGATCGCGATGACCGGGATGTGGTCGAGCGCCGCCTCCTCGAGAATGCCGATGCCGAGGCCCGTCTTGCCCGAGCCGGTCATGCCGATGATCGCGGCGTGTGTCGTCAGGTCCTTGGAGTCGTACAGGACCAGCTCGTCCGTGAGCTTGTCGGCCTCCATGTCATGGCGCTTGCCGAGATAGAAGGCGCCGAGTTTTTCGAAATCGTGCATGTCAGTCTCTTAGGTCGGCGGATACGTGTAGCTGGCCGCGAAACCGAGCGGCAATCCGATGGCGTAGTAGATGAGCAGGAATACGGTCCACGTCGTCAGGAACCACAGCGAATACGGCAGCATCATTGCGGCGAGAGTGCCGATGCCCGTGCCCTTCACGTAACGCTGGCAATAGACCA
>JBFJQO010000302.1:0-2539 GCA_041616535.1 Woeseiaceae bacterium
GACCACGTACTGCGCATTGGCACGGATCGCCTTGAGCTTTTTCCAGTGACGGATGATGCGTTCGTCCTTGACGAGCACATCAAGATCGTCATCCGACATGAACGCGACCTCGTGCGGTTGGAAGCCTCGAAACGCTGCTTCGGTGCCTTCCCACTTGTTCTCGACGACAGTCCAATTGAAGCCGGCCCGGAACACGGCCTTGGCCATGGCCGACAGCCAGCGATCGTCGGGTATGCGGGCGAGCGCCGCGGCCGATTTCGGCTTGGTAATCAGCGACTCGAGTGCCTTTTCTCCGCCTTTGCGGCGCGCGGCAAGTTCGTATAGTTTCGAGAACGACTTCATGCAGCGACCCCCTTTGAGAGAAACCGAGCCTACCAAATGACGCGGCCGGACGGAGCACGACTTCAGGACGAGACGCCGCCCGTCGATGCGGTCATCGGCGCGAGCGGCTATGTCGGCACCCATCTCGTCGAGTTCCTCGTCGCCGAGGGGAGGCGCGTGCGCGCGACTTCCCGCACGATCGACGTGATCGCCGGGCGCGGATGGGATGGCGTCGAGCTCGTCGCGGCGGATGCATTGCGTCCGGAAACGCTGGATGCGGCGCTGCAGGGTGTCACAACGGCGTATTACCTCGTGCACTCGATGGCGGCCGGCAAACACTTCGCCGAACTCGATGCGCAGGCGGCGCGCAACTTCGCGGCCGCCGCCGAGCGCCAGGGCGTGCGGCGTATCGTCTATCTCGGCGGGCTGACACCGGAGCAACCGCGCTCGACGCACCTGCGTTCCCGCCGCGAAACGGGCGATATCCTGCGGACCGGCAGCGTGCCCGTGACGGAACTGCGCGCGGGCATGATCATCGGCCCCGGGTCCGCCGCGTGGGAGGTCATCCGTGATCTCGTCAATCACCTTCCCGTGATGGTGACGCCGCGTTGGGTCTTCTCGCGCTCGACGCCCATCGCGCTCGGCAACCTGCTGCGCTACCTTGCCGACGTGCCGAGCCTTCCCGAAACGGCCGGCGAGACCTACGACGTCGCCGGGCCCGACGAACTGACGTACCGTGACATCATGTCGGCTTATGGCGAGCTCGTCGGTAAACGGCCATTGATCATCCCGGTGCCCTTGCTGACGCCCCGCCTGTCGTCGTACTGGCTGCGGCTCGTCACGTCGGTGCCGACCAACGTCGCGCGTGCACTGATCGACGGGTTGTCGCAGGACGTGATCGCCCGCGACGATCGCCTGGCGAAACTGGTTCCTCAAGACCTGCTGGGCGTCAGGGAGGCCGCCCGGGTCGCACTCGACGCCGACCGCCGCCACGACATCCCGGCGCGCTGGGTCGAGGGTGCGATCGCCTGTGACGATTTCCGCCCGGAGTACGGTTTCTATGCCAAGCAGGCCGGCGCATCCGGCAACTCGTCGGCCTCGGCCGGAGCGCTGTGGGCTGCAGTCCTGCGTTTCGGTAACGACGGCGACTTCTTTTATGCCCGGCTGCTCTGGTGGCTGCGTCGTGCGATCGACTGGGTGCTCGGCGGCCCGAGTTTTCGCCGCGCGCGACGGCATCCCGAACAGCTGCGTATCGGCGACGTCATCGACGCGTGGCGCGTGATCGCGATCGATCCCGGAAAACGGCTGACGCTGCTCATGGAGATGAAGGCGCCTGGCAGCGGCGTGCTCGAGTTCTCGATTGCGGACGACGGTCAGGTTCGCGACGTCAACGTCACCGCGTACTGGCATCCGGCCGGTGTCTGGGGCCTGCTGTACTGGTACCTGACGTTGCCGTTACATCGCTTCCTTTTTCGCGGCACCGTGGATTCGATCGTTGCTCACGTGGCCGCCGGGGCGGACCCGTGACCTTCGATCAGACGCACTGGGTTCCGGAGCAGCGTCGCCAGCCGTTGCCGACGTTTTATTACCACGAGCACTTCCTCGAGATGATCGATTTCGTGGCGGCTCACTACGACCATGTATTGCTCGACACGCACCGCAAATTCATCCGGGATTTTCACGGCCTGCCGCGGTTCGCCCAATGCCTGTACGTACGCCTCGTCAATCGCAAAGGCAGGGTGTTCGCAAGGCAGCGGCTTCGCTACCCGGAGCTCGACGACATCGGCATGCAGGTCGACGCGCTCGCCAGGGCCGGCTTTGTCGGTGTGCCGGATGCGAGTCACTTCGCCGACCTGCTCGGCTTCCTGACGCGCTCGGAAATCTACGCAGTGCTGCTGCCGAGATTCACGGGCATGAGCCGGTCGCTGAAGAAAGCCCAGCTCGTCGAATTTGCGAAGGAGCACATGGACGCGGCAGATTTCGTCGTCGCCTGCAACCTGCGCAACACCCTGGTGCAGCGGCGCTACGACGAGAATAGATACCTGTTGTTCCTGTTTTTCGGCCGCATCGCAGACGGCCTGGCCCGATTCACGATGCGCGACCTCGGGATCGTGCAGACCCGGAATCTGACGGACAACTTCGAGCCGAGGTTCGGCGACCGTGAAGAGGCGCTCGAACACTACTATTTTGCAACTCGCCTCGCGCAATGCGACAAGGC
>JBFJQO010000303.1:0-2530 GCA_041616535.1 Woeseiaceae bacterium
ACTGTGTCACAATGCGGCCCAATGCTGAATCCGGTCGAACTCTTCGTCGGGCTGCGCTACCTGCGCGCCAAGCGCCGCACCCGTTTCGTGTCCTTCATCACACTGATTTCCCTCATCGGGATCTCGCTCGGTGTGGCCGCGCTGATCGTCATCCTGTCGGTCATGAACGGCTTCGAAGGGGAGTTGCGTAACCGGCTCCTGAGCATGTCCGCGCACGGCACGGTCAGCGCGACTGACGGCGCGGTCGAGGACTGGCGGGGGCTCGTCGCCGACGTGGCGGCGGAGACCGGCGTGACGGCGGCGGCACCGTTCGTGCCGCTCGAGGGCATGATCCAGGCCGGTCGCGACCTGCACGGCGTCGTGGTGCACGGGGTCGATCCCGCATTCGAAACCGCGCTTTCCGGCGAACTCATCAACATGGTCGAGGGCAGCCTGGCCGTGCTCGAGCCCGGCAGTCGCAGCATCATTCTCGGCCGCATCCTCGCCTACGACATCGGTGCGCGTATTGGCGACGGCGTCGTGCTGCTGGTCCCGCGGCCCCTCGGCGACGGCACGCTCGAGCCCGTGCTCGAACGATTCGTCCTGCGCGGCGTGTTCGAGGCCGGCCTCGCCGATCACGACAGCGTGCTCGCGCTCGTGCATGCGGACGATGCCGCACGCATCCTCGGTATCCAGGGCGCGGTCAGCGCCGTGCGGTTTCGCGCCGACGACGTGATGGCGGCACCCGCGATCGCGGCGTCGCTGCGGACGCGCCTGGACGACAGCTATGCGGTCAGCGACTGGACCGTCGAGAACGGCAGCTATTTCCGCGCGATTCGTATCGAGAAGATGATGATGTCGCTGATCCTGTCGCTGATCATCGGCGTCGCGGCGTTCAACATCGTGGCGAGCCTCGTCATGGTCGTGACGGACAAGACGACCGATATCGCGGTTCTGCGCACGCTCGGCATGGGACCCGATGGCGTCGTGCGCGTGTTCTTCGTCCAGGGCGCCGTCATCGGCTGGGCCGGCGTCGCCATCGGCGTGTTGCTCGGTGTCGTGCTCGCGTTCTACGTGCCGGTCATTGCACCGTTCCTGGAGCAGCTGCTCGGCTTCCAGATCATGCCCGGCGACGTCTATTACGTGACGCAGATCCCGTCGGTCCTCGAATGGCAGGACGTGGCGGTCATCGCGGTCGCGGCATTCTTGCTGACGTCGCTGGCGACGCTTTATCCTGCGCGCCGCGCGGCGCTCGTCAATCCCGCCGCTGCGCTAAGGTACGAGTAATGGCGGGGCGGTTCGAGACCTGGATCGGCAATCGTTACGTGCGGTCGCGCAGCCAGAACAGCTTCGTGTCGCTGATCTCGGCCATCTCGATGCTCGGTATCGCGATCGCCGTGCTCGTGCTGATCGTCGTCATGTCGGTTGTCAACGGTTTCGAGCGCGAGCTCAAGGATCGCCTCCTGGCGATGACGTCGCATGCCAGCATCGAAGGCGTCGACGGCGCGCTCACGAGTTTCGAGGCGTTGCGCGCAACGGCGCTCCGTAATCCCCGCGTCGAGGCCGCCGCGCCCTATGTCGACGGCAAGGCCCTGCTCGTGTCCGGTACCGAGCTCAGCGGCGTCGAACTCCGCGGCATCGAGCCGCAACTCGAGCATTCGGTGTCCGGTATCGGCGACGTCATGCAATCCGGGCGGCTCGACGAGCTCGCCGCGGGCACGTTCAATATCGTGCTTGGCGTCGAACTGGCGGACGCCCTCGGCGTCGGCGTCGGCGACAAGGTCACGGTGACGCTCGCCGACGGCATGGTGACGCCGGCAGGCGTGATTCCGCGCACCAAGCGCTTTACGGTCAGCGGCATCTACCGCGTCGGCATGTACGAATTCGACCGCAGGCTCGCGTTCATCAACATCGGCGACGCGCAGCGACTCTATCGCAAGCGCGGCGTGGTGACCGGCGTCCGCCTCGGCGTGACGGAAATCTATGCGTCGCCCGAGATCGTCCGCGAAGTGGCGCGCGCACACGGCGAGGTCGTCCTCGTCAGCGACTGGACGCGCGTCCACGTCAACTTTTTCCGCTCCATCCAGATCACGAAGTCGATACTGTTCGTGATCCTGCTCATGGTCGTCGCGGTCGCCGCATTCAACATCGTCTCGACGCTCGTCATGGTCGTGAAGGACAAGCAGGCCGATATCGCGATCCTGCGGACCATCGGCGCAAGACCCTCGAGCATCCTGAGGATATTCGTGACCCAGGGCAGCATCATCGGCATCGTCGGTACGCTGGCCGGAGTCGCGGCCGGTGTGCTGATCGCGCTGAACCTCGAGGCGATCGTCGGTTTTCTCGAAGCGGCGTTCGGCATCAAGTTCCTTGCCGCCGACGTTTACTTCATCAGCGACTTGCCCTCAGAATTACGCTACGGCGACGTCGCACGCATCGCGGCGATCGCGCTCGTACTCGCCCTGATTTCCACACTGTATCCGGCCTGGGTTGCGGCACGGACTGCCCCGGCGGAGGCCCTGAGGTATGACTGAACCGGTTCTCGAATGCA
>JBFJQO010000304.1:0-2500 GCA_041616535.1 Woeseiaceae bacterium
AGCTTGAAACTGAGTCCCGGGTCGGCCGCGTCGCTGTAGTCGGCCTGCGAGACGATTTCGCCGCGCCCGTCTCCGGCTCGAAACGTCCCGGCCACATCGAGGCGATAATCGCTGTCCATGGTCCCTTCCAGGTTCACGTCCCCCACGTCCAGGCCGATGGGCAGATAGACGAAACGGCCGCGTTCGAGCCCGAATTCGCCGGTGATCGACGGCTCGGCCATCGTGCCGGCCAACGTGGCCGTTGCGCGCAATGCGCCGCTCGCCGAATCGATCAGCGGGGACAGTCTCGACAGCACACGGATGTTCGAGATATCGACGTCCAGCGCACCCTCGATCTCCGACGCGCCGCCCAGCGTCACATCATGCATCACGAAATGCCCCGAAATGTCGCCCCTGCCGGGCAATGGCAACTGGACGACACCGCGCAACAGCCGGCCGTCGCGAATCGTGAAATCGACGCGGCCCTCGCCCGTCTCGACGGTGCTTTCCGGATCGTCGATCGGGCTCACCGTACCCGCGGTCAATTCGAGCGTGCCGCCACCGCTGGTGGTACCGGTCGGATCATGGTCCCAGCGAAACGTGCCGCTGACTTTTTGATCGAAGCGGAAACCGACGTCAGCCACGTGCTCGATGAAGTCTACCGGCACGCGGCTGAGAGAAAGGTTGGCAGCGTAGCGGCCGTCCTCACGCCATCGGGCATTGGTACAAAGTTCCGAGCCCGTCCGATCCGCAATGCACAGCGCCTGGACCGACACGGCCTCGCGCGACAGGCTCAGCGGCGCGGCCCGGACGAGCGACATCGCATGCCGGTCTTCGAGGTCGATCTCGAACGTGTCCACGATGCCGTCGAAACGCGTCTCGTGCGGCCGGCGCCAGTCGCCGAAACGGCCGGTGAGCCCGAATTCGAACAGCGTTTCCAGGTGTTTGCCCGACACGCTCATCGTCTGCTCATCGTCGCTCGCCGCCAACGTGATGGCGACGTCTTCGAAGCGGGAGTCCCCGATGCCGAAGGCGGGACTCCCGATGCTCGCGTTCAGGAACGCGCCGTGCTCGACGAGCGACAAGCGGCCCCTGGCCACAACGGCGCCGGTCACGGCGTCCGAATACGCGCCGGCATCGTCGATATCGACTTCGAAGCGCAGTCCACGGGCCATCATCGGGGCGCCGTCGACGACGAGCCTCGAGGTGCCGTGCTCGATACGCAGGTCGCTGGCGGCAAATACGCCATTGCGGATGTCGATCGCGCCGCTGCCTTTCAGGTCGGTGCCGCGGACGCGCCCGGTGACGCCGCGAAGCTCGGCGGCCATCGAGAACGGCTCGCTGGTACCGCGACCGTTGACGTGCCCCGACACGCGGCCGGGCCAGTCGGGCAACAACGCGTCGAGGTGGATGCCGTCGAGATCGAGCTCCGCCGACCAGGCGCCCTCGCCGCTGAATTCGTAGGCGACACGTCCCGCCGCCCTGCCGCCGAGCATCTTGCTGTCCACAATGCGGCCCGAGATGCCGTCGCGCGTGCCACGACCGTCGATGACGAATGAACCGCCCGGGAATTCGTCGGTACTGACGTCGATCGATCCGGTCACGGTCCAGTCGTCCGCGTTACCGCTCAGCTTCAGGTCGCCGCTCTCGCTGCGGACGCGAGTGTCCTTGAGCGGCAGCGGCCAACGCAGCTTCTGCCAGCGCAATTGTCCGCCGATATTCTCCGTACGGCGATCCATTTCGGCATCGACCACAATGCGTGCCGCGGTGCCCACGATCAGGAGTTCGGACTCGCGCACCCGAATCCGGTCTTCGTCGATCGACGCGCGAATCGTGCCGTCGAGGGCAAACCCGGCCGGCCAGTCGTCGACGAGGGTCTGCAGGTCGAGGCCGTCGAGTACGATGTCGGCGGTTCCCGCGACGCCATCGCCGAGCGTCACGTTGCCGGACGCCGTCAGGAACGACGCGACGCGCGCCTGCACACCGAGCTCATGCGGATAGCCCTGCAGTGCGACCGACACATCCAGCGGCTCGGGCAAGTCCGTCAATACCGGCATCAGGCGTGCGCTGACATCTGCATGCAGGGCATTATCCCGAAGCAGGTCGATCGTGCCGCTCGCGCTTGCGCTGAGCTCCGCGGTGCGCACGGTCAGCTTTTCGACCTCGACGTGCTCATGCCACCGGCCGCGAAGCGACACGGACGCGAGGCGCTGTTCGCGGCGCGCCGATGCAATGCGAATATCGTGCGCATCGAATTGCGAGACCTGCAGCGGAAACGGCAGTGCAGCGCGTTGCAGGGCGCCGGCCAGGTCCGTGCCGGGCTCGTCCTGCGTGTCCTGGGCCGTGACGCTGACGTCGACGGTCCGGGCCGTCGCGGACACGACCTCGATCGAGAAGGGCGCGACATCGATATCGATACGCGCTTCGAGGCTGGCGACCGACACACTGACCGTTTCATTGACGTAGTGCACCCGACCGAGGCGCAATCCCTCGCCGACGTTACCCTCGACGCTCGCCACGG
>JBFJQO010000305.1:0-2489 GCA_041616535.1 Woeseiaceae bacterium
CAACGCAGACCGAGATCGACACCGAGGAGTTCGAGGCAACACCCGCCGTTCAGGGTTCGCCGGCGTGAAGAGCGACGTCGTCATTGTCGGGTCGGGGCCGGCGGGACTGATGTTGGGACACCTCTTGCGCCAGGCGGGCATCGACGCCGTCATCGTCGAGCGCCAGAGTCGCGAGCACGTCGAGCGCCGCATTCGTGCCGGCGTGCTCGAGGAAACTACGACCAATATTCTGAAGCGCCTCGGCATCGATGCGCGCATGAACGAGGAAGGGCTGCCGCACGGCGGCTTCAATCTCGCCGACGGCGGGCGGCTGATTCGCATCGACGTCGAGAAGCTGACCGGCAGGCCCGTCATGGTGTATGGCCAGACAGAGGTCACCCGCGACCTGATCGATGCGGCAGCAGGCCGCGGGCTCGATATCCTGTGGCAGGCGGCGGACGTCGCCCTGCACGACGTCGATACCGAAGCGCCTTACGTGACGTTCGAACGCAACGGCGAAACCGGGCGGATCGATGCGAGATTCATTGCCGGGTGCGACGGTTTCCACGGTCCGTCGCGCAAGGCGATACCGGAATCGGTCGGCAGGCACTACGAGCGCCTCTACCCGTTCGGATGGCTCGGCATTCTCGCTGACGTTCCGCCGTGCGATCACGAATTGATTTACGCGAACCACGAACGCGGCTTCGCGCTCGCATCGATGCGATCGCCGACGCGCAGCCGTTATTACGTGCAGGTGTCGATGGACGAGAAACTGGAGGAGTGGCCGGACGAACGCCTGTGGGATGAACTGGCAATCCGTCTTGGTCCCGACGTTGCGCCGCACATTACGCGCGGCCCGGCGCTGGAAAAATCCATTGCGCCGCTGCGCTCCTACGTCTTCGAACCGATGCGCCACGGCAGCCTGTTCCTGGCCGGCGATGCCGCGCACATCGTGCCGCCGACCGGTGCGAAGGGCCTGAACCTCGCGGCGTCGGACGTCGCCTACCTGTCCGACGCCCTGATCGAGTGGTTCGACGGCGGGATAACCGGGGGCATCGACGGCTACTCGGAGCGGGCGCTGGTGCGAGTGTGGAAATCGGAGCGATTTTCGTGGCAGCTGACGAAACTGATGCATCGCTTTCCCGACGACGGGCCGTTCGAGCGGCGCATGCAGATCGCGGAACTCGAGTACATCGCGTCGAGCATTGCTGCACAGAAGTCAATCGCCGAGAACTACGTCGGCCTGCCGCTGTGACGAGAACGATATTGGACAAAACGATTTCACTCGCTATGGATTTCCTGCATCGATAGAACGACTATGGCGCCATCATGAAAGACAACGATAAACAACACTGTGTGATCGTCGGCGCAAGCCATGCCGGCAGCCAGGCGGCGCTGCGATTGCGCAAGCTCGGGTGGGCCGGCAACATCACGATCGTCGGCGAAGAGCCGCACCTGCCTTATCACCGCCCGCCGCTGTCCAAGGATTACCTGAAGGGCGCGAAGACGGCGGACTCGATTCATCTCGTTGCCGAGGCCAATTACCAGACCAACGACATCGAGCTGCGCCTCGGCACGCGCGCCGAGGAAATCGACCGGGACAACCGCGTGTTGCGGCTCGACAATGGCAAGTCCCTGCATTACAGCCATCTCGTGCTGGCCGTGGGCTCGAAGCCGCGCGAGCTGACGCTGCCCGGCGCGAGCCTCGATGGCGTGCACTACCTGCGGAACATGGATGACGTCGATCGAATCCGGTCCGGCGTCATGGCGGGCAGGCGCGCCGTCGTCATCGGCGGTGGCTATATCGGCCTCGAGGTTGCCGCGTCGCTGCGCATCCTCGGCATGGAGGTGACGGTGCTGGAGGCGCTGCCACGCGTGCTGCAGCGGGTGACCTGCGAGACGGTCTCGGAATTTTTCACCCGCGTGCACCGCGAGGAATCGGTCGAGATTCGCACCGACACGATGGTGTCAGCCGTGCTCGGCAACGGCAAAGTGAGCGGCGTCGAGCTGGCGAACGGCGAGGTCATCGAGACGAATCTGGTCGTTGTCGGCATCGGCATCGTTCCGAACACGTCGCTTGCCGAGGCCGCCGGCCTCGACGTCGACAACGGGATTGCTGTCGACGAGCATGCGCGCACCAGCGACCCCGCGATCTACGCGATCGGCGATTGCACGTACTTCTACCATCCCCGCTACGGCCGCAAGGTCAGGCTGGAATCCGTGCAGAACGCGAATGACCAGGCGATCGTGGCGGCGCAGGCAATCGCCGGCACGCCCGCACCGTATGACACGGTGCCGTGGTTCTGGTCGGACCAGTTCGACGTCAAGCTGCAAATCGCAGGGCTCGCGCAGGGCGCCGACGAGCAGGTTGTGCGCGGCGACCCGGCCGCCGGCCGCAAGATGTCGGTGCTCTACCTGAAAGACCGGAAATTGCTTGCGGTCGACGCACTCAACTGGCCGCAGGATTTCGTCTTCGGCAAGAAACTGATTCTCGAGAATGCGGAACTGAA
>JBFJQO010000306.1:0-2456 GCA_041616535.1 Woeseiaceae bacterium
GCAGCTTCGGTGCCTGTCTCATGGCGATTCCGGACGTCGTCGCCAACTGTTACCGGGCGATGCGCGCGGAGACGGACGTGCCGGTTACCGTGAAGACGCGGCTCGGCATCGACGATAACGACTCCTACGAATTTCTGGCGCATTTCGTCGACGTGCTGCGCGCTGCAGGCTGCAGCAAGTTCATCGTGCACGCGCGCATCGCGATACTCGAGGGGCTGAGCCCGAAGGAGAACCGCAGCGTGCCGCCGCTGCGCTACGAACGCGTCTTCAGGCTCAAGGAGGAGAACGACGACCTGGCGATCGTGCTGAACGGCGGCGTGACCGACGCGGATGCCGTTGGCGCGATTCTCGAGCAGGTCGACGGCGTCATGATCGGGCGGCAGGCCTATCACGACCCGTATTTTCTCGCCGCGCTCGAGAATCGCTTTCTCAGCGGCGCCGAACCGCCCGAGCGGCGCGACGTCGTGCTTGCCATGCTGCCGTACATCGAGCGCGAGCTCGGCCGCGGCGAACGACTCGGCCGCATCACCCGGCACATGCTGGGGCTGTATGCCGGCCAGCCCGGCGCCCGCGCCTGGCGGCGCTACCTGAGCGAGCACGCGTACCAATCCGGCGCCGGCACCGAGGTTGTGATCGCGGCGCTCGACCTTCTACCCGAAGCTGCTTAAAATCACGGCCTCGCTACGGGTTACAGCCACTTCATTTCCTCTCTCTAGTCAGCCAACAGGAGCGACGAGCGTCCATGAGCGTAAAGCATGCGAGAAACAAGCCGACGATGGCCGAGCAGGCCGATATCCACGAGCTCTACGAGGAGTCGGTACAGAACGTCGAGAACGAGGTCGAGTTCCTGCAGACGACGTTCAAGGAACTGACCGGCCGCACGGGCTATCTGTTCCGTGAGGATTTCTGTGGCACGGCGAGCGCGTCCTGCCAGTGGGTGCGCCAGGGTCCCGAGTTCCAGGCGATCGGCGTGGACATCAATCCGGACGTGTTGGAATGGGGCCGCAGAAATCGCGTCAGCAGGCTTCCCGCCGAAGACCAGGCCCGGGTCAGCCTGATCGAATCCGACGTCCTGACGGTCGAGACGCCGAAAGTCGACCTGCTGGCCGCTTTCAACTTCAGCTACTGGATCTTCGAAGAGCGCGCCCGGATGCTCGAGTACATGCGGCGCTGTCATGCCGCCCTGAAGGACGACGGCGTTCTGTTCATGGACATGTTCGGAGGCCCTGAGTCTTTCGAGGAAACCAGGGAAAAGACCAAGTACGACGGGTTTACCTACATCTGGCACCAGGCGGAGTTCCACCCGGTCACCAATCACATGCGCTGCCACATCCATTTCAAATTCCCGGACGGATCGAAGATCAAGAAGGCCTTCACCTACGAATGGCGCCTGTACACCGCGCCGGAGCTGCGCGACCTGATGCTCGAGGCCGGGTTCCGCAAGGTCACCGTTTACTGGGAAGGCGAGGACGAGGACGGCGAGGGTAACGGCGAATTCACGCCCGAGGACAAGGGCGAGGCCGATTTGGCCTGGATTGCGTATATCGTTGCCGAAAAATAGTTTGTAAAATAGGCAGATGGCTCGGGATCTTGAAGTAGCGATCGTATTCGCCGACGTGGTCGGCAGTACGCAGCTGTACGACAAATTCGGCGACACCAAGGCGAGCGAGACCGTGGCCACCTGTCTCGACATCATGAAAGACGCCACCTACCAGTTCAACGGAACGGTGATCAAGACCATCGGCGATGAAGTCATGTCGACGTTCCCGACCGTCGATGACGCGATGGGCGCGGCGGTCATGATGCAGACGCGGATTTCGGCGGACAGCAAGAAAAAGGACGGCATCCCGGTCTCTATCCGTATCGGCTGCCACTACGGCCCGGTCGTTCAGGAGCAAAACGACATTTTCGGCGCGGCCGTGCACACGGCGAATCGCATGACCTCACAGGCCAAGTCGCGGCAGATCGTCATTTCCGGGGACACCGTCCAGCAAATGAGCGAGGAGCTGCAGGCCCAGACTCGCCAGATCGACCTCGCGACGGTGCGCGGCCGCATCGACGAAGTCGCTCTGTACGAGTTCCTGTGGAACCCGGACGAGGCGACCAGCATGTTGCCGACGATCGGCTGGGAAAAACCCGTGCGCAAGGCGTCCACCATGGTCCTGACGTTTCGCGGCCAGGTCGTCGAAGTATCGGACAAACACAAGAGCGTCAACCTCGGGCGTGCCGAGGACAACGATCTCGTCATCAAGGGAAACCTGATTTCGCGCATCCACGCGAAGGTCGAGATGCGTCGCGGCAAGTTCGTGATCATCGACCAGAGCACCAACGGGACGTTTCTGCAGGATATCCGCGGCAAGGAGACCTTTGTTCGTCGCGACATGACCGAGCTGGGGGACGAGGGAACCATCGGGCTCGGCCGCGCCGAGGAACCCGGCGCCTCGCTGGCGATCCAC
>JBFJQO010000307.1:0-2441 GCA_041616535.1 Woeseiaceae bacterium
CGGCAAGTACCGCAATGTCGCGGTGTTCCTGTGCGGTTACTGGCTGTACATCGGCGGCGTTTTCACGGTCATCTTCATGGCTGTCAACTACGGGCAACGGCTCGGCTTCGCCGACGAAGATCTCGTTCTGGCGCTGCTGGTCACGAACTTCGCAGGATTCCCGGCGACGTTGCTGTACGGCCTCGCGGCGCAGCGCTTCGGGCCGAAGAAGGGCATCTACTTCGCGCTGCTCGTCTATATCGTGATGTGCTTCTGGGCGTTGCGCATGTCGAGCGTCCGCGAATTCTTCGTCATGGCGATTATCATCGGCTGCGTGCAGGGCGGCGTGCAGGGGCTCAGCCGATCGCTGTTCGCGTCCCTTATCCCGGCCGGTCAGCCCGGAGAGTTCTTCGGTTTTTACAACATGACGACGAAATTCGCGCACGTGCTCGGGCCGGCCATGGTCGCGATTGCCGCAATGTTGTCGGACGACCCGAAGTGGATACTGCTTGCGCTGATGCCATTGTTCCTGGCGGGCGCCTTCCTGCTCACGCTCGTGCGCGAGCATCCCGTCAACGAATAGCCGCGACCGCGGAGCGGAGTCTTTCGGTCGCGGCGTCGTCCGCTGCCCCGTAGCGTGCATCGAGGTACGCTGCCGTCACGTCGTCGACCGTCTCGGCCGGCATCTTGACATTGTCACGGACGCGCAGCGCGAATACGCGCGCGGTTTCTCCCGTGCGTGGCTCGACGCCCGTTTTCCGTACGAAGCGCTGGTAGAGCAGGGCCGCCTCGTCTTTCTTCGGCGGCGCGTAGCGAATCATCAGCAGCAGGCTGATGAGCATGACGAGGCCGACGACGAGTGCTATCAGCGTCAGCGTCATCTTGCGCCAGGTCGGCTCGTGCATGCCGAGCCAACGCATGAACGCATTCTGGGTATCGGGACCGTAACCGAGAACCCATTCGTTCCACTTGGCATTCAGCGCGTCCCAGGCCATCGTGACCTGGTGCACCCAGCGTGACGGCGCCGTGAACCCCCAGGCCTCGCCGATGCCGTCGAACGCGGCGTCGCTCGCGCCGATTTCAACACGTTCGGGTGCGACTGCGGCCGTCGGGTCGACGCGCCACCAGCCGAGGCCTTCGATCCACACCTCGTTCCAGGCGTGCGCATCCGACTGGCGCACGATCAGGTGGCCGCCCATCGGGTTGATTTCACCGCCCTGGTAGCCGAGCACGATACGTGTCGGAATGCCGACGCTGCGCATGAGTACGGCGAACGCCGATGCGTAGTGCTCACAGAAACCGCGGCGCGTTTCGAACAGGAAACGGTCGACCGGGTCCCTGCCAAGCGGTGGCGGCTCGAGCGTGTAGTAGAAGTCCTCGCGATTCAGTTTCTGCAGGACGGCGTCGATATAGTCGCGATCCGACCCGGCCTCTGCGTGCATTTCCCGGGCGAGCTGCGCGGTGCGCGGGTTACTGTCGTCGGGCAGGGCCGCATTCCAGTTCTTCCGCATGTCGGACAGCTGCAGGTCCACGCGGTATTTCGTGTAGGACGTGACCTCGTAGGCAACGCGCTGGTCAATCGGCGTCGTTCGGGAGAGCTGTTGCTGCCTGCCCATGTGCGTGCGCGCCAACGACCACCGGGTCGGCATGTCGAGCGCGAAAACCCACTGCTGCTGCGTCGGCTCCAGCGTGACCTGGTAGTCGATCGACTCACCCGTCGGCACGATGCGTTCGGGCGCGCTGCGGCTGATGCTCGGTTGAGGACCGGTCCACGTTCTCCCGTTGAAACTGGTCAGAACCAGTCCGCGCCAGTAACGGTCGCGCGGCACGGGAACGGGGCCGTCGAACGTGACGCGAAACGCCACCGCGTCCGACATCGACAGCGAGCTGATATCGCCCGGGCTCATCGTTTCGCTGAGGCCCGAGGTCGCGCGGCTCGTGTCGATGGGGACGGCCCAGAACGGCGTCGAGATGCGCGGGAAGAAAATCCACATCGCGATCGCGAGCGGCGCCGCGTACAGCAGCAGCCGCCCGCCCGTGGCAAAGCTCTGTTGCGCGCTCTCGCTCTCGCCCGCCGACATGCGTAACCAGGCCGTCATGATAACGAGCAGGCTGACGATCAAGTAGGGCACCGACCACAGGTATTGTTCGCGCAGCAGTGACGACATGACGAGGAAGATCGACAGGAACAGCAGCACGAACTGGTCGCGGCGCTTGCGCGTTTCGAGCAGTTTCAGCGCCGCCATGACGGCGAGCAGGGCTGAGCCCGGCCCGACGCCGCTGATCGACGAGTAGGTTGCCAGCACGCCGAGGAAACAGCCGAGCGCGAGGACGGCGCGAATCCAGGTCGACGGCAGCATCCCCCGGCGTTTCTCGATCGCGAGCCGCCAGGCCGCGCAGCCGAGGAAAGCAACCGTAATCCATATCGGCAGGAACGGCACGTGCGGCGCGAGGGAGACGCA
>JBFJQO010000308.1:0-2407 GCA_041616535.1 Woeseiaceae bacterium
CATTGCCGGGCGCGTGGGCGTTCGCATTCTCGCGCGCCACCCTGAGCGCCTCCTCGCTGATGTCGACGGCCGTTATGCGGCTCAAGGGGCGTTCGCAGGCGATCGACACGGCGATCGCGCCGCTGCCCGTGCCGAGGTCGAGGATCTGCCACTCGACGTCGCGCGGGATCTCGCGCAGGGCCAGGTTGACGACGAGCTCGGTCTCGGGCCGCGGCACGAGCGTGGCCGGGCTGACCGCAAACTCGTGCGACCAGAACTCCCGGACCCCCATGATGTACGCCATCGGCACACCGTCCTCGCGCCGCCTGAGCGCGTCCTCGAAGCGCTCGCGCGTCAGGTCGTCGAGTTCGTCGTCGGGATGGGCGAACAGGTAGCTGCGCGGCACGTCGATCGTGCGGCACAGCAGGATCTCGGCGTCGAGCCGCGGCGACTCGCTGATCTGCGACAATCGGGTCGTCGCGTCGGCAATTGCGGCAGCGAGCCTCATGTTGGAGTACACTCGCCGAAAATTTCAGGTGAAACCGTCTTGTCCATGAACGTGTATTCAAACATTCTCGAAATGGTCGGCCAAACGCCGATGCTCGAGGTGAAACACATCGATACGGGCCCGTGCCGCCTGTTCCTCAAGCTCGAGCTCATGAACCCGGGCGGATCGATCAAGGACCGCATCGGCATCACGATGATCGAGGAGGCCGAGAAGCGCGGCGACATCCGGCCCGGCGACACGATCGTCGAAGCGACCGCCGGCAACACGGGGCTCGGCCTGGCGCTCGTTGCCGCCCAGAAAGGTTACCACCTCGTCATCGTGTTGCCCGACAAGATGAGCCAGGAGAAGATCTTCAACCTGCGCGCGATGGGCGCCGAGGTTATCCTGACACGTTCCGACGTCGGTCGCGGCCACCCCGAGTATTACCAGGACCTCGGCCGCAGCATCGCCGACGAACGCGGCGCCTATTTCATCAACCAGTTCGGCAACCCGGACAATCCGCTGGCGCACGAAGTCGGCACGGCACCCGAAATTCTCGAGCAGATGAACGGCGATCTCGACGCGATCGTGCTCGGCGTCGGTTCGAGCGGCACCGTCACGGGTATCAGCAATTACCTCAAAGCGCACGCGCCCGGGGTGGACCTGGTCCTGGCCGACCCGGTCGGTTCGATCCTGACAGACTACATTAATAAAGGAGAGATTGGCGAAGGCGGGAGCTGGCTCGTCGAGGGGATCGGCGAAGACTTCATCCCGGACATTGCCGATTTCGACAAGGTCGTCAAAGCCTATGCCATTTCCGACGCCGAGTCCTTCAAGGCGGCGCGCAAGCTGCTGCGCAAGGAAGGATTGCTGGCCGGATCGTCCACGGGCACGTTGCTGGCCGCCGCGCTCGAGTATTGCCGCGAACAGACGGAACCGAAGCGCGTCGTGACCTTCGCCTGCGACACGGGGAACAAGTACCTGTCGAAGCTCTACAACGAATTCTGGCTCGAGGACCAGGGGTTCATCTCGCGCGAACAATGCGGCGACCTCAGGGACCTGATCGGCCGCCCGCACGGCGAGCGCGCGACGATCACGGTCGGTCCGACCGACATACTGACGACGGCCCACAACCGCCTGCGAAATGCCGGGTTTTCGCAATTACCGGTCATGGAGGACGGCAAACTCATCGGCGTCGTCACCGAGGACGCCCTCATCCATTTCGTCTACGGGCATCCGGACCTGATGACGGCCCCGGTCAGGGACGCCATGGAGTCCGCGTTTATCAAGCTCGACAAATCCGAGAGTCTCAACAACCTCGTCGCCATGCTGCGCGTGCAGCCCTATGCCGCCATCATGGACGGCGACGACTTCCTCGGACTGATCACGCGCTCCGACGTGCTCAATTACCTGCGCCGGCAGATCTAGGACGTCTCATGGCAGACAAGAAGAAGTTCGCAACGCGTACGATCCATGCAGGCCAGAGCCCGGACCCGACGACGGGCGCGATCATGCCGCCGATCTACGCGACCTCGACCTACGTGCAGGAGAGCCCCGGCGTGCACAAGGGCTACGAGTATTCCCGCACACAGAACCCGACCCGCATGGCTTACGAGCGATGCATCGCCGACCTCGAATCCGGGCGTCACGGTTTCGCGTTCGCATCCGGCATGGCGGCGACGGCCACGATTCTCGAACTCGTCGACAACGGCAGTCACGTCGTGGCGATGGACGATCTCTACGGCGGCACGCGGCGTTTGTTCTCGGGCGTGCGCGAGCGCAGTGCGGGCCTGGATTTCACGTACGTCGATCTGAGCGACCTCGACGCCGCGGCGGCCGCCGTCCGGGACGACACGGCGATGATCTGGCTCGAGACGCCGACCAACCCGCTCCTGAAGCTCGTCGATCTCGCGGCGATGGCCGAGCTCGGCCGCAAGCGCG
>JBFJQO010000309.1:0-2402 GCA_041616535.1 Woeseiaceae bacterium
CGCATTCCGATCCAGGCGACGATCTGGACCAAGGCCGACGGCGGCCGCACGTGGGAGTTCGATATCGAGGGCATCTTCGAGACCGACGATCCGCGCGGCAGCACGGCCATCCTGCTGTTCCAGTATGACTACTTCGAGGAGGCGCGCGCTTTCGGCAAGGGCACGGTCGGCTGGTACATCCTGCGCGTCGAGCCCGGTGAGGACCCCGTGCAGGTCGCCAATGCGATCGACATGCAGTTCGCGAACTCGCCGAACGAGACCGAGACGAGCACCGAGGCCGCGTTTGCGCAGTCGTTTGCCAAGCAGTTCGGCAACATCGCGATGATCGTCACGCTGATCCTCGGCGCCGTGTTCTTCACGCTGCTGCTCGTATCGGGAAACACGATGTCGCAGTCGGTGCGCGAACGCATCTCCGAGCTCGCGGTCCTCAAGACACTCGGCTTCACGGACCGCTCGGTGCTCGGCATCGTGCTGGCCGAGTCCATCATCATCATGCTCATCGGCGGGCTGCTCGGCCTCGGTCTCGGCTGGGTGCTCGTCCAGGCCGCCGCCCAGGCCATGGGCGCCTTCCTGCCGGGCATCTTCCTGTCATCGGGCGCCATGCTGACGGCCGTCGCCATCATGATCGGTGCAGGAATCGTCGCCGGGATATTTCCCGCGATGAAGGCGATGCGGCTGTCGATCATCGACGCGCTGGCGCGTGCCTGAGGAGCTCTCATGAACACGATCAAGCAAATCTTCGCTGTCACGATGCTCAACCTGCGCAACCTGCCGCAACGTCTCGCCTCGTCGGCCGTTGCCGTGGTCGGCGTGGCCGCGGTCGTGCTCGTGTTTGCGGCCGTGCTGTCCATGGCCGAGGGACTGCAAAAGACGATGGTCGCGACCGGCGCGGACGACACGGCCGTCATGATGCGCAGCGGCTCGACCTCGGAACTCAACAGCGGGCTGTCCAACGAGCAGACGTTGATCGTCGCGAACGCGCCGGGCGTGCTCAAGGACGGCGACCGCGCCATCGTGTCCGCGGAACTCTACGTCGTGACCGACGTGAAGAAGCGTTCGAACCAGGCCGACGCCAATGTGCCGTTCCGCGGCGTCCAGGTCGAGGCCTTCGAGGTCCGCAACAACACCCGCATCGACGAAGGACGCATGTTCGAACCCGGCAAGAACGAGATCGTCGTCGGGCGGGCCGCCCAGGAAGAGTTCATGGGACTCGGCGTCGGCGAATCGATCCGCTTCGGGCAGACGGAATGGACTGTGGTCGGCACTTTCGATGCCGGCGGCAACGTTTCCGAATCGGAGCTGTGGACCGACGTGCGCGTGCTGCAGAGCGCGTATCGCCGCGGCAACTCGTACCAGTCGGTGCGGGCGCGGCTCGAGAGTCCGGAGAGCATCGACACGCTACGCCAGGCGCTCGACGAGGACCCGCGCATCGACGTGGACGTCATGACCGAGCGCGAATACTACTCGTCGCAGTCACAGGGCCTCGTGCAGTTCATCAAGCTCATCGGCTACCCGCTCACGATCCTGATGGCGGTCGGCGCCATCTTCGGTGCGCTGAATTCGATGTACTCGTCGGTCTCGGTGCGCGGCAAGGAGATCGCCACCTTGCGCGCCCTCGGTTTCGGACCGACGGCCGTGCTGGTCTCGACCGTGGTCGAGTCGGTCCTGCTCGCCCTCGCCGGTGGCATTCTCGGCGGCCTGCTCGCCTACGTCGTCTTCAACGGCTTCCAGGTCTCGACCCTGAACGGCGTCAGCTTCAGCCAGGTCGTGTTCAATTTCGCTGTGACGCCCGAGCTGCTGATCGACGGACTCAAGGCCGCGCTCATCATCGGTGCTGTGGGTGGGTTATTCCCAGCGATTCGGGCGGCACGACTGCCGGTGGCGCAGGCGTTGAGGGAATTGTAAACGCAGAAGGCCCCATGACGGGGCCTCCTTGTAAGTTTGGTGCCGGCTGACGGAATCGAACCGCCGACCTGAGGTTTACAAAACCCCTGCTCTACCAGCTGAGCTAAGCCGGCTGAAGGTGGCGCATTATTCGCTACTCGCCGCCCGCTGACAAGGACCGCCTTCTCTACCGCGGGCAGGTCGCGGCTTCGCGCATGGCGACCATCTCCTCGCCGTAACGCTCGACGATCGCGCCCGCCCCGCGGCCCGGCGGCAGGCCGATGTCGACGAAGAAGACGTTCGCATCGCGCATCATCGGCGTGACCTCCACCTCGAAGCCCGCGGCCTCGGCCTGCAACTCGACCTTCTCGGCATTCTCCATCTGCCCGAAGATCCCAAGGGCAATCGAATAGCCGTCTTCGTCGTTGCCGACGATGAACGCCTCGTCGAGCCCCTGCTCGGCGAGCTTCCTGAGCATCTGGCGGCCCGCGATGCGGCTGGCCACGTCGTCGACCTGC
>JBFJQO010000310.1:0-2400 GCA_041616535.1 Woeseiaceae bacterium
AAATTCGGCGCCGACATCGAGAGAGTCCGTGTCGGTATCGGGTCGGATCCGCGCATCGGCTACCACTTCATCTATCCGGGCGCGGGCTACGGCGGCTCGTGTTTCCCGAAGGATGTGCGGGCTCTGGCGCGTTCGGCTATTGAAGCCGGCTACGAAGCAGAGTTACTGAATGCCGTCGAATCGGTGAACTACCGGCAAAAGCAGCGCCTGTTCGAGAAGCTGAGCAGCCATTACGGCGACCTGAACGGAAAGACGATTGCGCTGTGGGGCCTGTCGTTCAAGCCAAACACCGACGACATGCGCGAGGCACCGAGCCGCGTGCTGTTGGAAGCGCTCTGGGATGCGGGCGCCGCCGTGCGAGCTTACGATCCCGAAGCGATGCAGGAGGCCGCGCGTCTCTACGAGGGCCAGGCCGGGCTGACGCTGTGCGATACCGCGTACGAGGCGCTCGAGGGCGCCCACGCGCTCGTGATCGTCACCGAATGGCAGGAGTTCCGCAGCCCGGACTTCCAGGCGATCAAGGAAAAGTTATCCGACGACGTCATCATCGACGGGCGCAACCTGTATGAGCCCGATTCGGTCGAGGCGTTCGGTCTCAAGTATTACGCGATTGGCAGGGGACGATACTGATGAGCAAGATACTTCCGGTCATTCTTTCGGGTGGTTCGGGCACACGGCTCTGGCCCGCGTCGCGCTCGATGTACCCGAAACAACTTCTGCCGATTGCGGGTGAGAAGACCATGCTGCAGGCGACGGCGCTGCGCACGAGTGCCTTGCCCACGGCGAGCCTGCAACGCTCTGAGTACAAGCACCTGATCGTCTGCAACGAAACCCATCGGTTCTCGGTCGCCGAGCAAATGATGGGCATCGAGCGGCGCGCCCAGGTCATCCTCGAACCCGAGGGCCGCAACACGGCGCCGGCGATCGCGCTCGCCGCCTTGCTCGCGAGAGACGTCGATCCCGACCTACTGCTTTTGATCATGCCGGCGGATCACGTCATCAAGGATGTCGCCGCGTTCCAGGCCGCCGTACAGCGGGGCGTCGAGGCCGCCGCAAACGGCAAGCTCGTCACGTTTGGCATCGTGCCGAAGACGCCCGAAACCGGTTACGGCTACATCAAGGCCAGCCCGGACAACGGAATGCCCGTCCCGGTCGAGGCCTTCGTCGAGAAGCCCGACGAGGCGACGGCGACGCGCTATCTCGAGGATGGCGGCTATTTTTGGAACAGCGGCATGTTCCTCTTCAGCGCCGCCGCCTACCTTGACGAATTGCGGCGGCTCGCACCCGAGATGTTCGCCGCCTGCGAAAAGAGCATGGCGGGCAAGACCTATGACGGGGATTTCGTGCGCCCCGACGCGCAAGTGTTTGCGCAGTGCCCGTCGGACTCGATCGACTATGCGGTGATGGAAAAGTCCGACAACGCGATGATGGTGCCTTTGGATGCAGGCTGGTCCGATGTCGGTTCGTGGTCGGCGTTGCACGATGTGTTGGCGCGCGACGAGAAAGGCAATGCGAAATCCGGCGATGCCCTGATCCACGATTGCGAAAATTCCTTTGTCCAGGCCGAGAGCCGCCTCGTCGCCGCGGTCGGGCTCAGGGATACGCTCATCGTGGAGACCAAGGACTCGGTGCTCGTCGCGGACAAGGCGAGGTCGCAGGACGTCAAGGCCCTCGTCGACAAGCTCAAAGCCGAGGGTCGCGAGGAAGTCAAGCTGCATCGGCAGGTGTTTCGCCCCTGGGGCAGCTACGACTCGATCGACATGGCCGACAACTTTCAGGTCAAGCGCCTGATCGTTAAACCGGGCGCCGTGCTCTCGCTGCAGAAACACGCACACCGCTCGGAGCACTGGGTTGTCGTTCGCGGCAAGGCGCTGATCACGAAAAACGACGACGAGTTCCAACTCAACGTCAACGAGTCGACGTACGTGGCGATCGGCGACGTGCATCGCATCGCGAATCCGTACGACGAACCTGTCCATATCATCGAGGTGCAGTGCGGCGATTATCTCGGGGAAGATGATATCGTTCGCTTCGACGACAACTACGGGCGAGAAGGCACCAATACCTGATGAAAATCACCTGCTTCAAGGCCTACGACGTGCGTGGGCAGATCCCGAGCGAACTCAATGCCGACGTCTGCTACCGGATCGGCAATGCGACCGGCGAATTCCTCGATGCGAAAACGGTCGTCGTCGGCCGAGACATGCGCCTGACGAGCCCCGAGTTTGCCGATGCCGTGATTCGCGGCCTGACGGATGCGGGCGTCGACGTGCTGGACATCGGTCTGTGCGGCACCGAGATGGTCTACTTCGCGACGAGTCACCTCGATGCCGACGGCGGCATCATGGTCACGGCCAGCCACAACCCGGCGGACTACAACGGCCTGAAGTTCGTCCGCGA
>JBFJQO010000311.1:0-2394 GCA_041616535.1 Woeseiaceae bacterium
TCGGGGCGCATTCGGCCATCTCGGCCATGCAGAAGCTGCCGCCCGGGGTCATCGCCGCGATTCGCGAGGACAAGCCGATTCCGGACGATAAACTCGAGGCATTACGCGCATTTACGACAAAGGTCGTGGACCGGCGCGGCTGGCTCGACGACGAGGATGTGGCGGCGTTTCTCGCGGCCGGTTACGAGCCGTCGCACATTCTCGAGGTGGTGCTGGGCGTCGCGATGAAGACGATCAGCAACTACACCAACCACATCGCGGGGACCGAGCTGGACGCCGCCTTCGCGGATTTCGCCTGGGAGGCGCCCTGAACTGAACATAATCCAAGGAACCCTATCCGTTGTTAGCACTCTAAACAGGCGAGTGCTAAAATTGAATGCCATCCACGGAGGTAGTAGATGACAACCGCTCTGGCAACACGCAACCATGAAATCGCCCTGGCGGGCCCGGTAGGCAGTCTCGACGCTTACATCCAGGCCGTCGGCGCGATTCCTGTTCTGTCCAAGGAAGACGAGCAGGCGCTGGCCACGCGTTTCCGCGACGGGGAGGATCTCGATGCGGCACGCGAGCTGGTCATGGCGCACCTCAGGTTCGTCGTCCACATCGCCAAGGGCTATACCGGCTACGGCCTGCCGCTCGCGGACCTGATCCAGGAAGGCAATGTCGGCCTCATGAAAGCCGTCAAGCGCTTCGATCCAAGTTACGACGTGCGTCTCGTGTCGTTCGCGGTTCACTGGATCCGGGCCGAGATTCACGAGTTCGTGCTCAAGAACTGGCGCATCGTCAAGGTCGCGACGACCAAGGCGCAGCGCAAGCTGTTCTTCAACCTGCGCAAGGCGAAGAAGAGTCTCGCGTGGCTGAGCGCGGACGAGACCAGGGCCGTCGCCGAGGACCTCGGCGTCAGCGAAAAGGAAGTCACCGAAATGGAGAAACGCCTGCATTCGCGCGACACCATCTTCGATCCGGCACCGGACGCCGACGACGACAGCAACTTCACGCCCGCGGCTTACCTGCCGGCGCCCGATTCGGACCCGGCGAAGCAGGTCGAAACGGCCGACTTCAACCACGACGCCACGACGCGCATGGCCGCCGCGCTGAACGTCCTCGACGATCGCGCCCGCCACATCATCGAGGCACGCTGGCTGACGGACTCGAAGAAGACGCTGCACGAGCTCGCGGAGGAATACGGCATTTCGGCGGAACGCATCCGCCAGCTCGAAGCCAACGCGATCAAGAAAATGCGTAACGCGATGGCCGTCTAGGAATAGACCCGCCGCCGGTAGCGCACCCAACCGCCATCCTCGGCACCCTGGGGGTCGTCGTGCGTCCAGTGCACGAGGCCCCCGAGGTCGTTCCACTCGTACAGGCCGCGCACGTAGACGCGATCCCCGAGTCCCACGGGGACGCGCTGGGCGAGTTCGGTGTTATGGGCGATCAGCAGCGTCCGGCCGTCGCCGATATCGATGATGAACCGCTGGTGATCGGCGCCGTCGGCGTCATCACGCAAAAGGCGGCGGACGAAGCCCGAGACTTCGATCCACCGCCCGTCGTCGCGTTTGTCGAGACGAATACTAGCTGGCCGTCAGCGGCACCATCGTGATTTCGACGCGGCGATTCGCCTGGCGGCCCATGGCCGTACCGTTGTCGGCGACCGGGCGCGACTCGCCCATGCCGACCGTAATCAGCCGCTGGGAGATGACACCCCGGCCCTTCAGGTAGTTCGCGACCGACGACGCACGTCGCTCGGACAGGGCCTGGTTGTACTGGTCCGAACCCGTGCTGTCCGTGTGGCCCGCGACCTCGACGACCGATTTCTCGAATTCGCCGAGCACCTTGCCGACCGAGTTGAGCACGTCGAAGAAGGCCGGGCTCAGGTCCGAGCTGTCCGTCGCAAACGTGACGTTACCCGGCATGTTGAGCGTGATGTTGTCGCCGATGCGCGTAACGCTGACGCCCGTGCCTTCGAGTTCGGCGCGCAACTCAGCTTCCTGGCGGTCCTGGTAGGCGCCGACCGCACCGCCGGCCAGGGCACCGATGCCCGCGCCGATCAGCGCGTGCTGGCGCCGCTCGACGGCATCGTCACCCGAAATCAGGCCGACGACGGCGCCGATACCGGCACCGATCAGGGCGCCCTTGGTCGCCTGGCTCGTTTTTTCTTCGCGCGTGTACGGATCGAGCGTCGTGCAGCCCGTGACGAAAACCACGGCCGCAGTCACGGCGAGAATGATCTTTCCGGAACGATTGTTCATTGCATTTCCTCTTGCTTGCATTGGTCTGCTTGCTGGTGCGTGCATTGTAAGCGCCGCTAACCTGAACGCAGACTTAATTGACGATGTTATGTACAGCCGGGTCACAGAATACGCGTAAACTGTGACCCATGTCCGAAATCGACGA
>JBFJQO010000312.1:0-2383 GCA_041616535.1 Woeseiaceae bacterium
CGACGGTGACAAGCCCGCCGAGCTGACGTTGACGTTCATGGGCGGCACCTGTGCCGACTCCGACAACACGCAGGGCTCGAAGGACGACTGCGTCGACCACGACCCGGCCGGCGCCTCGGGCACGGTGTTCATCCGCGCGACCGACAAGGAAGACCCGGATTACGGCAGTGCCAAGGTGTTCTTCGAAGGCGTCGTATCGGAAGGCGACAGCTTCACGGTCATGGCCGCGACGGCTGGCGAGAACGACTTCGGCTCGAAGATCTTCCTGCACATCTACTCGGCGGACGGCAGCACCCTGCTGCAGAGCGTGGAAATCCACACCTCGTGTTCGGCACCGCTGGTCGAAGGCGAGCGCTTCGGTTCGCTCAAACTCGGCGACGCCGATGCCGATCCCTCCGACCCGATCTGCTCGACCGCTCAGGGACGCGTCCACGGCTCCGGGCACTGGGACCGCGGCACGGGCGAGAAGCACGACAAGATCGACTTCAGCTTCGACGCCAAGGCCTACAAGGGCGGCTACAAGGGCAAGCTCAAGGTCCACGACAAGGTTATCGACCTCAAGATCGATGCCAAGACGATCACCTCGCTGTCTACCGGCACGGGCATCGACTGCGACGGCCTGGTACTCGATGGCAACGACACGTTCGCCTTCACCGCGACCGGCACGTTCGAGTTCGGTGACGACGAGGTCGAGAATGCCGAGTTCTTCGCCTGCGGCACCGACAACGGCAAGAACAACGAACTGCCGCTCGACAATCTTTATGTCGCGTGCACCAACGGCTGCGGCTACAACACGGCCGTGCGCATCATGGACGACAGCAACGACATCGCGAAAGGCAATATTCACCTGCACGATGCGATCGTCGATCCGACGCCGTCGGGCCCGGCTGCCGCGGCTGCTCCGCAGGGCGGTACGCAAAGCTCGAGCACGGAAAGCTCGGGTGGCGGCGAGTCGATGCGCAACGAGAGCGGGCCGGCGAATGCCGAGAGCGAGACGGCGGGTTCGACCGACACGGTCACGCTCGAGCCGATGCTGCTGTCGACCGTGCCGGCCGGCACGCCGATGGTCGTCACCGCGATCGTCGAAATTCACGGCGGCCTCGTCGAAGGCGCCCCGCTGACGCTGCGCTGGGTAACGGGCGGCGTACTGCAGGGTGAGACGACGGCACTCGTCGACGCCTACGGCCTCGCGGCGTTCCTCGTCACGGTCCCGGCCGGCGACGTCGAGTACACGGCCGAGGTCGGCGGTGTCGAATCGAACGGAGTCCGCATCACGGGCTTCTGACGCACAGAAGTATGTTCCCCATCGACCCCGCTTCGGCGGGGTCTTTTTTTGGGCGGATATTAGGCGGAGAAAAAAACCGGGCCTGTGCATTCCCGGGGAGCCACCGTCGAATCAACGCTGCGGATGGCCAAAGTCACGCGATGACCGTTCGCAGCACGCCTGCCGGCGACCGATGCCGAAGTAATGCGACATCGTTCACGGAATTGCGCCGACACATCATTAAATTGGTGCAGATTCCACTGGCCGACGAGCAAATGACATGAAAATCCTGATGTCCGCAATTCTCGCCCTGTTATTGTTCGGTTGCGCGAGCGCGCCGACGCAGCGCCTGTCACCAGACACGTTGTCATCGCTGGATGGCAAAAGCATCACGGTCGTCGCACGCAAGAGTCCGTCGTTCGTCGCCATGACCTCAGGGAAAGGCATGTTCGCCGCCATGGGCGCCGGCGCAGCAATCGCTGCCGGCAACAAGCTCGTCAGGGAAACCGGTATCGAGGATCCGGCACCGTCAATCGGAACGGCGTTTGCCGAGGACCTGACGAAGGCACACGGCGCCAGGTTCGCGGGCAAGTCGGGTGCGATCGCCGAGTCGGATGACGTCAGCGAAGTCGTGCAATTGGCAAAGGACAGCGACTACGCGCTCGACGTCGCAACTCACGGCTGGAGTTACATCTACGACGGCTTCAAGTTTTCCGACTATTTCGTCGGCTATTCGGCCAACATGCGCTTGATCGACGTCGGCAGCGCGCAGGTCGTCGCCAGCGGACGCTGTGCGTACGACCCGAAAAAGGCCGGCAAGACGGCGGTCAGCCATGATCGATTGCTCGAGAACGACGCCGCGTACATCAAGCAGGAACTCGCGGCCGCCGCCGAGGTTTGTGTGCAGCAGTTGAGCGCCGCAATCCTCTGAGCCGCCAACAGCCGAACCGGGATTGACCGACACGAGGCCCGTTCCGCCGGGCCTCGTTTTTTATGTGCGGCCAATGCTCGCGGCGTTCATAACGACCGCCGCAGCATCTGCAATCCCACGAGGCCTGTCCATGCCGCATGCACGCCGTACGCGATCATGGCGCCGGCGACATTGAGCGTCATCGCCCC
>JBFJQO010000313.1:0-2373 GCA_041616535.1 Woeseiaceae bacterium
ATCGCGGCCTCGAGGATTTCCATGCCCTGGTCGAGCGTCTCGGCGAAGCGTGCTTCTTCTTTCGCCAGCACCTTTTCGACGTGCGCCTGTGCCTTGACGAGCTCGGGGTACGCCTCGCCCATCTCCTTGGCGAGCGGCGCGACGAGCTTGTGGAAAAACGCCGCGTCCATGCCGAGTTTCTTGCCGTGGCGAATGGCGCGGCGGACGATGCGTCGCAACACGTAGCCGCGGCCCTCGTTACCGGGCAGCACGCCGTCCGTGATCAGGAACGCGCAGGCCCGGATGTGGTCGGCGATAACGTTGAGCGAGCTCTGCCCGTCGTTGCTGACGCCGAGAACGCCGGCCGCGGCCTCGATCAGGTTGGCGAACAGGTCGATCTGGTAGTTGCTGTGCACGCCCTGCATGACCGCGGCGATGCGCTCGAGCCCCATGCCCGTGTCGACGGACGGGGCCGGCAGCGGCGTCAGTCTGCCGTCGGCCGCACGATCGAATTGCATGAATACGAGGTTCCACACCTCGACGTAGCGATCGCCGTCTTCGTCGGGCGATCCCGGCGGGCCCCCGGCTACGTCCGGACCGTGATCGTAGAAGATCTCGCTGCACGGGCCGCAGGGACCCGTGTCGCCCATGGCCCAGAAGTTGTCCTTCTCGCCCATGCGCGCGAAGCGCGCCGGATCGACCTTCATCTCATTCAGCCAGATGTCGGCGGCCTCGTCGTCGTCCTCGAATACCGTGACCCAGAGCCGATCCTCAGGCAGCGCGAGCGTCTCGGTCAGGAAATCCCACGCGTACCGGATCGCCTCGCGCTTGAAATAGTCGCCGAAACTGAAATTGCCGAGCATCTCGAAGAACGTGTGGTGGCGCGCCGTGTAACCGACGTTTTCGAGGTCGTTGTGCTTGCCGCCCGCGCGCACGCAGCGCTGCGAAGTCGCGGCCGTCGAGTAACTGCGCTTGTCGTCGCCGAGGAAGACGTCCTTGAACTGCACCATGCCGGCGTTGGTGAACAACAGCGTCGGGTCGTTGCCGGGCACGAGCGGCGAACTCGCCACGATCTCGTGGCCGTGGCCCGCGAAAAAGTCCAGGAACGCCTGGCGCAGCTCGTTGCTCGTCATGGTCTTCATCGAAGGGATATCGGGGGTCCTGGCGCGATTTAAAGCCGGTAGTGTACGGCGTTTGGCCCCCGGGATTAAGACTTATTCATCGTGGCCGCCGACCGCGGTCCGGATGTGGTCCTGCTCGAATCCGCGGTAGTGCAGGAAGGTCATCTGCCGGGCCTTTTCCTTGAAGCCGACCGGCGCCGGCGCACCGAATTTCTTGATGCGCTCGTGACGGGCGAGCTCGAACCAGTCCGTGTCGGCGTTCTCGATGGCATCCTCGATCGCATCGTCGCCGATGCCGCGCTTCGTGAGATCGGCGCGGATGCGCACGGGGCCTTTGCCCTGGTCGATGCGCGACTGGACGAAGCTCTCGGCAAATCGCGTGTCGCTCTGCAGGCCCTCGTCGGCAAGCCGCTCGATCTCGTTCTCGGCGACCCGGCGCCGGTAGCCCTTATCGACCAGCTTTTTGACGAGTTCGGCCTGGCCGTACTCGCGGCGCGCGAGGAAGTCCATGGCCTTCCTGCGAATCTCTGCTGGACTCGAAAAGCGATCGTCTCCGTCTTCGGAGAGGATCTCGGCAACGTCTTCGTGAACGGGTTTCATGTCACACTCGATCAGACTGTTTGGCCGGGCCTTCCCGGTAGGTCGATACGGCAATGGCTCGCTTCGCTGCGCTTAATTTGCCGTATCGACATCCCCGCTCGCCCCGGCCTGAGCACCTAACCGAGTATAGTGCAACCTACTACTTGCGCGCGCTCAAGCCTCGACGGCTTTTTCGGCTGCATCGTCGGACGCCGCCGCGGCGCCGGTCTTTGGCAGCAGCTTCGCGCGGATCTTGCCCTCGATTTCCTCGGCCATTTCGGGATTTGCTCTAAGGAACTCGCGGACGTTCTCCTTGCCCTGGCCGATGCGATCGTCGCCGTAGCTGTACCAGCTGCCCGCCTTGTCGACGATGCCGTGCTGCACGCCGAGGTCGATGATCTCGCCGTGGCGGGAAATGCCTTCGCCGTAGAGAATTTCGAATTCCGCCTGCTTGAACGGCGGCGAGACCTTGTTCTTGACGACCTTGACGCGCGTCTGGTTGCCGATCACCTCGTCGCCCTTCTTGATCGCGCCGATGCGGCGGATGTCGAGGCGCACCGAGGCGTAGAACTTCAGCGCATTGCCGCCCGTGGTCGTCTCCGGGCTGCCGAACATCACGCCGATCTTCATCCGGATCTGGTTGATGAAGATCACCAGGGTGTTCGAGCGCTTGATGTTCGCGGTGAGCTTGCGC
>JBFJQO010000314.1:0-2343 GCA_041616535.1 Woeseiaceae bacterium
AACAATCGTAAGGCGTCGAGCTGGTGCTGCGGGTCGAGGTGATTGGTCGGCTCGTCGAGCAGGTAGACGTCGGGCCGCTGTGTCAGGACCTGGGCAATCGCGAGACGGCGCCGCTCACCGCCCGACAGGGTCAGAACGTCGCGCCGGGCGAGGCCGCCGAGGTCGACGGCGGCCAGCGCCGCGCGGCCGATGGCGAGATCATCGGCCGATTCCCACTGGAACCGCCCGATGTGCGGGTGCCGTCCGATCATGGCCGTGTCGAGCACGGTCGCCGGAAAAATGTCGTCGACGTGTTGCGGCAACAGGGCGAGCCGGCGCGCGATATCCCGTCGGGATGCGCGAAAGACGTCGTCGCCGGCAACGCGGACGCCGCCGCGGGCCGTATCGCGCAGACCGGCCAGCGTGTGCAGCGTGAGGGACTTGCCGGAGCCGTTCTGGCCGAGGATCGCGAGCAGCTCGCCGCGGGCGACGTCGAACGTCAGTGCATCGACGAGCGTGCGCCCCGACACCTCGACACGCAGGTCGCTGCAGGAAAACAGGGGAGATGCGCCGCCGCTCATGCGCCGAGCCTAGCCGAAGGCGTGCGGCAGAGAAAGCGAGCCTCAGTCGATGAGGTTGATTTCGCTGGCCGTCAACGGACCGATGACGGCGTACTTGAGGCTCTTCGGTATGACCGAGTCGTCTTCGGCCAGCGCGATGCGGCCGCCCATGATCTCGGCATAGCGCTGCGGGTAGAGCGGCGTGCGGTCCGGCTCGGCGATGCCGTCCGGGCCGATGGGGTGGCCGTCGTGGGGGCTGTACTTGTCGGTCGCCCCGAGCGTGTGCAGGAACTCGTGGGCGATGATCACGTTGTTCGTGCCATGATGACGCCGGCTCGCGTAGCCGTTGACGATGCCGACCATGCCTTTCTGCAGGCCCACCGAGTTCTCGAGCGTCACCGCGTGGTTCGGGCGGTGATAGCGCACGAAGATGCGCACGTCGGGGTCGATGGCGTCCTGCGCGTCCGTGACCGAAGACGACCACCAGCGCATCTTGAGCGACCACAGCATGACCGACATCACGTTCGGGTCGGCGGGCAATTCGGGCGGCTGCTCCGTGACGGGCTCGCCGAGCTCGATGCGGACGGGCCGCGCGACGGCGCGCGCATAGCGCTCCGTCTCGCGCGCGATGAACGTTTCGATGCCCTCGAAGTCATCGACCTCGAGGTCGGCGATGAACTTGGCAGCCGCGTCGCTGCCGTCGGCATTGATCGGGTAGATCTTGACCCACAGGCTGTTGTTCCAGTCCGTGCTCCGTGCCTGTGTCAGCAGCTGGCTGACGGCGACGAAGAACAGGACCAGGACGAGTATCGAGATGCGAATGGCCTTGAGCATCGTTTGCCTCGGGTCGGGGCCTCCCGGTCAAAGGTCCGGGGCACGCCTTGCATCCGTAGCTTGCTCGAACGCGTAGGCGATCTCTATGAGCTGTTTCTCATTCCAGGGTTTTCCCATGAAGGACAGGCCGATCGGCAGCCCGGCGACAAAGCCCGCCGGGACCGTGATATTGGGATAGCCCGCGACGGCCGCAAGCGACGAGCTGCCGATATGGAAAGCGTCGCCATTAACGTGGTCGATCATCCAGGCGGGGCCGTTCGTCGGTGCGATCAACGCGTCGAGTTCGTGTTTGGCCATCGCCGCGTCGATGCCGTCGCGGGCGATGCGCCGGCCCGTTTCCAGCGCCTCCCGGTAGGCTGCGTCGGTCAGCGGGCCCTTCGCCTCGGCAGCGAGGAAGACCTCCTGGCCGAAGTGCGGCATGACCGCCGCCGCATGGGTGTCATTGTATTCGATGAGCGCTTCGAGGGACGGCACGGGGGCACCTGCCCCGACAAGGTACGTATTGAGGTCCGTCTTGAACTCGTACAGCAGCACTTCGTAGGACGCGTCACTCATACCGTCCGTGTCGATCTCGATGTCATCGACGACGTCTGCCCCCCGGGCGCGCAGCGTGTCGATGGCGGCTTCGTAGAGTGCGTCGACATGCGGGTTCGACCCGGCGCCGTAATAGGAACGAAGAACGCCGACGCGCTTGCCGTTGAGCCCGTCCGCGGTCAGGTTGGCCGCGTAGTCGTGATGGATCTCGGCATCGGTCGTCGCGGGATCGTCAGCGTCGACGCCGGTCATCGCCGACAGCAGCATGGCTGCATCGCGCACCTTGCGAGCCATCGGACCGGCCGTGTCCTGGCTGTGCGCAATCGGGATGATGCCGCTGCGGCTGACGAGGCCGAGTGTCGGCTTGATGCCGACGATGCCGTTGGTGCCGGCCGGGCAGACGACGGACCCGTTGGTCTCCGTGCCCACGGCGACG
>JBFJQO010000315.1:0-2296 GCA_041616535.1 Woeseiaceae bacterium
AGTCCCGACGATTTTGCGGACCACATGTCCGGCGTCGACGCGATGCTCGACGCAGGTCTGGCCGACCCCGGCAACCTGTTCATCACGGGCGGCTCGGCGGGCGGCATTGCCAGCGCCTACGCGATCGGCCTGACGAATCGCTTCAACGCCGCGGCGGTTGCCAAACCGGTGGTCAACTGGATCAGCAAAACACTGACGGCCGACTCCTACATCGGCCAGATCTATTACCAGTTTCCCGGCATGCCCTGGGAGGAATTCGAGCACTACTGGCAGCGCTCGCCGTTATCGCTCGTCGGCAACATGACGACGCCTACCTTGCTCATTACCGGCGAGGAAGACCAGCGCACGCCGATCTCCGAGACGGAGCAGCTTTACCAGGCGCTGAAACTGAAAGGCGTCGAGGTCGTCATGGTGCGTGTGCCCGGTTCGCCGCACGGCATCGCCGGCAAACCATCTCGCCTGGTTGCGAAAGTCGACAACATTCTCGCCTGGTTCGAGCGCTACAGGACGGACTTACAGGATGACTGATTGGCTTCAGCCGAGCCGCCTGCTCGCCGCGACCTGTCTTTTGTTGCTCGCGGCTTGCGGGCGCGCGCCGCAACCGGAACCCGAAGCGGCAGAGGACGTGTTCCTGCCACAGTTCCCGTCGATCGACATCTTCATCAAGAACGCCAGCGTGTTCGACGGTCTTGGCAGTGCGCCGGTGCGTGCCGACGTCGGTATCGTCGGCGACACGATCGTTTTCGTCGGTGAGACCGAGGTGACGTTCGAGGAGATGGAGTCCAGGGTCGGTCGTTTCATCGAGGCGGACAGCCGCGTCGTGGCGCCCGGATTCATCGACCTGCATGCCCACGGCGATCCGCTCGAAACGCCCGCATTCGAAAATTTCCTGGCGATGGGCGTGACCACGATCACGCTCGGGCAGGACGGGTCCAGCCCGGACGTCGCGCCGCTGTCCGACTGGCTGCGGGACGTCGCGCGCAATGGAATCGGCGTCAATCTCGCGATGTTCGTCGGCCATGGCACCTTGCGCAACCAGTCCGGCATCGGCCTCGCCAAAGACCCCGAGCCGGAACAATTCGAGACAATGCTCGACATGCTCGACGAGACGCTCGCCTATACGTTCGGGCTCAGCACCGGGCTCGAGTACAACCCCGGGCTGAACGCCAGCACCGCGGAACTCCGTGCACTGGCGGCGGTAGTGGGTGCAAACAACCGCATGATCATGAGCCACATGCGCAACGAGGACGACGAGGCGCTCGAGGCCTCGATTGCCGAACTGCTCGAGCAGGGCGAGGATGCGCGCGTGCATATTTCGCATCTCAAGTCCGTGTACGGTCGCGGCACCGAACGCGCCGAGCAAATCCTCGCCATTCTCGACAGCGCGCGCGACGCTGGCGTGCAGATCACGGCGGACATTTATCCCTACAGCGCGAGCTATACCGGCATCGGCATCGTATTCCCGGTCTGGGCGAAAACGGCCGAACAGTTCGAGATTGCCAAAGCGACTCGTCGCGACGAACTCGCTGAATATCTTCGCAACCGGGTGAACCGCCGCAACGGGCCCGAGGCGACGCTGCTCGGTACGGACCCGTGGACCGGCAAGTCGCTTGCCGATCTCGCCCACGAGATGGAGTTGCCGTTCGAAGATGTGCTGATCGACGTCATCGGACCGCAGGGTGCATCCGGCGCGTACTTCGTCATGAACGACGAGCTTCAGGCACGGCTGTTGCAGGATCCGTCCATTGGCGTCTGTTCCGACGGCAGCCCGACCGGTTTTCACCCGCGCGGTCACGGCACGTTTGCACGCATCATCGAAAAATTCGTGGTCGACGAGGCGGCGATCAGCCTGCCGGACGCTATTGCCAAGATGACCGGTTTCGCGGCCGGCGTGCTCGGTATCCAGGATCGCGGCGTGATTGCGCCCGGGATGATCGCCGACCTCGTCATTTTCGATGCGGAAAACGTGCGCGAAACGGCCACGTACCCGGCACCGCTTGAGCTTGCGGAAGGGTTCGAAATCGTCATCGTCAACGGACAAATCGCACGCGAGAACGGCGAACTGTCGGAATCCCTCCACGGCCGCGTGCTGCGGCCACTGTGACCCGGGCGATCATCGAAACCGACGGGCGCGCGATTGTGCTCGATCTCTCGAGCGGCGCCAGCCTTGGCGGCAAACCGATTGCCGGGCTCGATGTCGACTCGTTGACGGCGTTGATCGAGGCGGAAATGCGTGCCGCGAACACGGCATTTGCATTCGGGCGCTACCTCGAGCCGCGCGAGCTGTATGTCAGCG
>JBFJQO010000316.1:0-2240 GCA_041616535.1 Woeseiaceae bacterium
ACTGTTTTCCGGCAAGAAGGTGGTACTGATCTCGGTGCCCGGCGCCTTCACCCCGACGTGCTCAATAAGCCACCTTCCCGGATTCGTGACCCATGCCGACGAGATCCTCGCCCGTGGCGTCGACACGATTGCGTGCACGGCCGTCAACGACGTGTTCGTCATGCATGCCTGGGGCAAGGATCAGGGCGTCGGTGACAGGATCCTGATGCTGGCGGACGGCAACGGCGACTACGTCAGGGCCCTCGGCCTCGAACTCGATGGCCGGGGCTTCGGCATGGGCATGCGCGGGCAGCGATTCGCGATCGTCGCCGAAGACGGCGTCGCAACCCATGTCGCGGTCGAAGAGCCGGCGCAGTTCGAAGTCAGCAAGGCCGAGGCGATACTGGCGATCTTGTAGCGGACACCTCGAGAAGTGTCCCCGCTGTGTCGAGGACTGAGCCCTTTTACTTCGCCAGAGCTACGGTCAGTTCAGGCACGACATCGAACAAGTCGGCGACAAGGCCGATGTCCGCAACCTCGAAGATCGGGGCTTCTTCGTCTTTGTTGATCGCAACGATCGTGCCCGCGTCCTTGATGCCGGTCAGGTGCTGGATGGCGCCTGAAATGCCGATCGCGATATACAGTTCCGGCGCAATGATCTTGCCGGTTTGGCCGACCTGCATGTCATTGGCGCAGAAGCCGGCATCGACGGCCGCGCGTGAAGCGCCGACTCCCGCGCCGAGCGCATCGGCCAGCTTGTAGAGGAGGTCGAATTTTTCGGCGCTGCCGAACGCCCGGCCGCCCGCCACGACGCGTGCGGCCGTCTGCAGGTCGGGCCGGTCCGACGCGCCGGATTCGAGCCCGACGTAGCGCGTGTGCGCCGGGATATCGGCATCGGCGGCGGCGGCCTCGACGGGCGCCGAATTGCCCGCGCTCGCCGCGGGCCAGGACGCGACACGCACCGTCGCCACGACAGTGCTGTCCTGCGGCGCTTCCACCGTAACGATCGCGTTGCCGGCATACACGGGCCGCTTGTACGTGTGGCTTCCCTCGACGCTCATGATGTCGCTCACCTGGTTGACGCCGAGCAGCGCCGCAACGCGCGGCATCAGGTCGCGACCGAACGTGGTCGACGGACCGAAAACGTGGCTGTAACCGCCGGCCAGTGCCGCAACCTGCGGCGCCAGCACCGCGGCGAGCGGGTTCTCGTTCTCGGCGCGCTCGACCGTCAGGACGCGGGCCACGCCGTCGATGGCCGCGGCTTCGGATGCGATGGCGCCCGCGGACGCGGCGAGAACGACGACGTCGATCTCGGCGCCGTCAATGGCCGCCGCGCAGGAGACGCACTTGGCGACGCTGGGATTCAGTGCCGAACCGTCGTGTTCAGCAACGATGAGTACTTTGGCCATTACACGAGCCCCTTGTCCTTGAGTGCCGAGACGAGGCCGGCAACATCGTCAACCATGACGCCGCGCTGCCGGGCCTCCGGCGGTGCGTAGATAAGTTCCTTGATCATCGGGCCGGCTTCGACGCCGATATCGGCTACCGAGATCTCGTCCAGCGGTTTTTTCTTCGCCTTCATGATGTCCGGCAACTTGACGTAGCGCGGCTCGTTGAGGCGCAGGTCGACCGAGATCACGGCCGGCAGGTCGACCTCGACCGTCTCGAGGCCCGCATCGACTTCGCGCACGACACGCGCCGTGTCGCCCTCGACCGTTATGCCCGAGGCAAAGGTCGCCTGCGGACGACCCCAGATCGCGGCCAGCATCTGCGGCATCTGGGTATTGTCATCGTCGATGGCCTGTTTGCCCAGCAAGACGAGACCGGCATCCTCCTTCTCGGCCAGTGCCTTGAAGATGCGGGCGGCGCTGAGCGGGTCGATGGCGCCGTCCTGCTTGACGAGAATGGCGCGATCCGCGCCCATGGCGAGACCCGTGCGCAGCTGCTGCTGCGCGTCCGACGTTCCGATCGAGACGACCACGACCTCCGCAGCCTGGCCGCTCTCCTTGATGCGCAACGCTTCTTCGAGCGCAATTTCGTCGAACGGGTTGATGCTCATCTTGACGCCTTCGGTTTCGACACCGCTGCCGTCACTCTTGACCTGGACGCGAACGTTGTAATCCACTACGCGCTTCAGGCCGACAATGATCTTGTTCACTTATCGAACTCCCGATTGTCCCTGGAAGATGCGGGTGAATCCCCGCGCGGTTGCTATTGTCCAAGACTGCCTGTGTGTGTACAAGGGCCTTGCAGCTCCTCAC
>JBFJQO010000317.1:0-2222 GCA_041616535.1 Woeseiaceae bacterium
GAGGAGCCGTCGGTGAACCCGGCCGATACGTCCGAAGTGGTCGGCGTCTGCCACCAGGCGGCCGCCGAGGACGTCAAGAAGGCGATTGACCTGTCCGTGGCGGCGCAGCCGTCGTGGGATCGTCTCGGGGCGCAGGAGCGTGCCGATATCCTGAACCGCGCCGCGGACCTCTACGAGGAGCACCGCGAGGAACTCCTGGCGCTGATCGTGCGCGAGGGCGGCCGGACGATTCCGGACGCCGTCTCCGAGCTGCGCGAAGCTGTCGATTTCATGCGCTACTACGGCGCGCAGGCCGTCAGGCACTTCGGCGAGCCGATCCTGCTGCCGGGGCCGACCGGCGAGCGCAATACCTACGAGTTGCGCGGCAAGGGCGTGTTCATCGCGATCTCGCCGTGGAACTTCCCGCTCGCCATCTACACGGGCCAGATCACGGCGGCACTCGCAGCCGGCAATGCTGTGCTCGCGAAGCCCGCGGCACCGACGACGCTGGTCGCGTACCGCGCGATCCAGCTCCTGCAGGAAGCCGGCGTGCCGCCCGAGGTCCTGCACTTCGTGCCTTGTGGCGGACGCCTCATGGGCGAGCACGGCGTCGCGGACCCGCGCATCGCCGGCATCGTGTTCACTGGCTCGACCGGCGTCGCCCAGACGATCAACCAGACGCTGGCCGGGCGCGACGGGCCGATCGGAACGCTGATCGCGGAGACGGGCGGCCAGAATGCGATGTTCGTCGACAGCTCAGCGCTGCCCGAGCAGGTCGTGCACGATGCGATCTACTCGGCGTTCAACAGCGCCGGGCAGCGCTGTTCGGCGCTGCGCCTGCTGTGCGTGCAGGAGGACATCGAGCCGCGGACGCTCGATCTCTTGAAAGGCTACATGCAACAACTCACGATCGGCGATCCGCGACACCTGTCGACCGACGTCGGTCCCTGCATCGACGAGCCGTCGCGCCGGACGCTCGAGGCACACGTCGAGCGCATGGCGAAGGAGCAGCGCATCGTGCATCGCTGCACGCTCTCCGCGGAGCACGAGGCCGGCACGTACTTCGCGCCGACGCTCGTCGAGATCGACGACGTCGGTGCGCTGACCGAGGAACAGTTCGGGCCGATCCTGCACGTCGTCAAGTTCAAGTCGCGCCAGCTCGACAAGATGGTCGAGGCCGTGAACAACACGGGCTTCGGGCTGACGATGGGCCTGCACAGCCGCATCGACTCGCGCGTGCGCGGTGTCGCCGCGGATTCTAAGGCGGGCAACCTGTACGTCAACCGCAACATGATCGGCGCCGTCGTCGGTGTGCAGCCGTTCGGCGGCCGCGGGCTCTCGGGCACCGGCCCGAAGGCCGGCGGGCCCAACTACGTGCAGCGCTTCGGCACGGAGTTCACGCTGAGCAACAACATCTCGGCCGTCGGTGGCAACGCGAGCCTGCTAACGCTAGGCTCCGATTGATGGCAAAGGCGTTCTACTCGGTTTTCGACATCTTCAAGATCGGCATCGGCCCGTCGAGTTCGCACACGGTCGGGCCGATGAAAGCTGCGCATGCGTTCGCCGGCGGCGCGGACGGCGCCGCGCGCTACCGCGTCACACTGTTCGGGTCCCTGGCCTGGACGGGAAAGGGCCACGGCACGGAGTCGGCCATCCTCCTCGGGCTCGACGGGCACGCGCCCGACACGGTCGATCCCGACGCGATCCCCGGGATCCTCGAGCGGCTGCGCGGCGAGGGCCGCATCGCCATCGAATTCAATTACGAGCGCGAACTGCCGCGCCACACCAACGGCATGCACTTCGAAGCCCTGGACGCGGACGGCAAGGTCCTGCGGGCCGAGGACTGGTATTCGCTCGGCGGCGGCTTCATCGCGCGCGGGAACGACCCCGAGGCGTCGTCGCGCACCGGCCTTCCCGAGTACCCATTCTCGACCAGCGACGAGCTGCTGCGCCTGGCCGCCGGCAACGGCATGAGCATTGCCGAGCTGATGGTCTGCAACGAAGAGGCCTGGCAGCCCGAGCGTGACGTGTACGCAGGCGTCGACGCGATCTGGGAGGCCATGAATTCCTGCATCAATCGCGGCCTGCGCACGAGCGGCGTCCTGCCCGGCAGCATGGCCGTTCTGCGGCGGGCGCCGAAGCTCTACCGCGCATTGTCGGAACGCGGTTCGCCGCAGGCGCTCGATGCCATGGAATGGGTCAACGCGTGGGCGATCGCGGTCAACGAGGAGAACGCGGCCGGC
>JBFJQO010000318.1:0-2192 GCA_041616535.1 Woeseiaceae bacterium
GCCTCGTGGGTCTTGATTGCAAAGCGATCCGTCATGCCCGCGATGTAGTCGGCAATGACCCTGGCCCGGCCGTCCCCGTCGTGGCTGGCCGCCCGCTCAGCGAACTCGGGCGGCATGCGCGCCGGGTCCTCTGTGTATGCGCGGAACAGTTCCTCGACGATGCGTTGCGCCTGCCGCGTCATGGCGAGTTTCTGTTCGTGGCCGTAGAGGTGCTCGTTCAGGAAGCGCTTGAGTGCCACGTGTTGGTCGTGAACGCCGGGTGACATGCGGACCAGCGGACCGCCCGCGTCGCGGACGTCGTCGATCGATTCGATACCGGCCCGGTCGATCTCGCGCCGGGTCTGATCGATCAGGTCCGTGACGACCAAGCCGATCATGCGCCGGATGACCTCGTAGATGAGCCGGCGGTCTTCCAGACCGGGGTAGCGAGCCTGCACGGCATCGTAATGCGTGCGGAACAGCAGCGGCTCACAAAGCTGCTCGAGTGTCAGCAGGCCTGCCCTGAAGCCGTCGTCCACATCGTGGTTGTTGTAAGCGATCGCGTCGACGATGTTCGCAATCTGCGCCTCGAGCCCGGGCTGCTTGCGCTCGAGAAAGCGCCGGCCGATGGCGCCGAGTTCGCGCGCGTTGCGTTTCGAGCAGTGTTTGAGGATGCCCTCACGCGTTTCGAACATCAGGTTGAGCCCGGGGAAGTCCGCGTACTTCTCCTCGAGTTCGTCGACGACGCGCAGCGACTGCAGGTTGTGCTCGAAACCGCCATAGTCGCGCATGCACGCGTTGAGCGTGTCCTGCCCGGCGTGGCCGAACGGCGTGTGGCCGAGGTCGTGCGCGAGGCAGATAGCCTCGGTCAGCGGCTCGTTGAGTTGCAGCGCGCAAGCGACGGAGCGCCCGATCTGCGACACCTCGAGCGAATGAGTGAGGCGCGTGCGGTACAGGTCGCCTTCGTGGTTGACGAAAACCTGGGTCTTGTACATGAGACGGCGAAACGCCGTCGAGTGGATGATGCGATCGCGGTCACGCTGGTATTCGCCGCGGTTCGTGGGCGGCGGTTCGTCGTATTCTCTGCCGCGGCTGCGCGACTCGGCCGCGGCGTACGGCGCGAGACCTTCGCCCATCAGGCGGCCGCCCGCACGAGTTCGTCGAGGCGCCGAGCGTCGTAATCCGAAGTAACCCGGCATCGGCCGATTTCGTCGAGCAGGACGAAGCGCAGTTGCCGACCCTGAGCTTTCTTGTCCATGCCCATCGCAGCCATCCAGTCGGCCGCGGCGATCACGGGTGGCTCCGTCGGCAGACCGGCCGCGCCGACGAGTGCCTGCAGGCGGTCGACCTCCGTTGCATTGATGCCGCTGAGGCGCGCCGCCATGATCATGCCGGCCGCGACGGCTTCGCCGTGCAGCCAGTTGCCGTAGCCGAGGCAGCGTTCTATTGCGTGGCCGAAGGTATGGCCGAAGTTCAGGATCGCGCGGCGCCCGCCTTCGCGTTCGTCCTCCGCGACGACCTCCGCCTTGACTTCGCAGGAGCGCCGGATCGCATGCGCGAGGGCTTCCGCGTCGCGTTGCAGCAGCGCCGCCATATTCTCTTCGAGCCAGGCGAAGAATGCCGCATCGCAGATTGCACCGTATTTGATGACTTCGGCAATGCCCGCGCGCAGCTCACGATCCGGTAGCGTGGCCAGCGTATCGGTGTCGATCAGCACGATGCGCGGCTGGTGGAACGCGCCGATCAGGTTCTTGCCCTTGTCATGATTGACGCCCGTCTTGCCGCCGACCGACGAATCCACCTGCGCGAGCAATGTCGTCGGCACCTGGATGAAATTGACGCCGCGCATGTAACAGGCAGCCGCGAATCCCGCGATATCGCCGACGACGCCGCCACCCAGCGCGACGACAGTCGTATCGCGATTCGCTCGCCGGTCGACGAGGCGGTCGAGAATCCTGTGCATCGTTGCGACGGTCTTGTGGGCCTCGCCGTCCGGCAGCTCGATACTGCCCACGTCGCAACCCGCGAGATTCGGCCGCAGCTTGTCGAGGTAAAGCGGTGCGACGGTCTCGTTGCTGACGACGAGACAGTCGCCGCCGACATAATCGTCGAGCGCGAATCCGCCATTGAGCAAGCCGCTGCCGATCACGATCGGGTAGCTGCGTTCGCCGAGTTCGACTGTGAGGGTCGTGGTCATGGCTCGTTAGATTACA
>JBFJQO010000319.1:0-2105 GCA_041616535.1 Woeseiaceae bacterium
GCAGGCTGTCGTCATCGAGGCCGGCTTTGTACTCGGAACTGCGGGTGCTCGCGATGACCTTGCCCGACAGGTTGTCGTTGAAGCTCCATTCGGCCGTCACGGCGAGGCCCGATGCGCTGTTGCTGACGCGCGTCTGGTTCGCCTGCAGCGTGGCGTTGTCGTAGGGATCCGCGGGAAGATCGGCGTTCGAAAAGCCGAAGGCCGTCGACAGGGAGAACGCGCCGAACGGGGCTTCGTCGATGAGCGTCGTGTAAGGGCGCAGGCCGCCTTTACCGTCGTTGGCGTCGGCGGATACGGTAATCGAAAAATCGTCGCTCGGGGCATAGCGATAGGTGAGCCGGCCGAAGACTTCCTGCATTTCGCCGACCTTGACGCCGGCATTGGGCAGGTTGACGAACGTGCCGATGCCCTCGCGGTGCTTGAAACCGCCCGTGAACGACACCGCCGAGGTCTCCGACACGACCCAGTCGGCATAGAAGTCGCCGTTCAGGCGCTCGCGGGAACCGAATTCGAGGGCCACCTTGGCGCCCGGGTCGGTGCCCGGCGTCTTCGTGATGATGTTGACGGCGCCGCCGATCGAATTGCGGCCGTACAGCGTGCCCTGCGGGCCGCGCAGCACCTCGACGCGTTCGATGTTCGACAGGCTCCAGTTCTGGCCGACCTGCCGCCCGAGATAGACGCCGTCGACGGAGACGCTGACACCGGGATCGACGGCGATCAGGTGATCCTGGATGCCGATGCCGCGGATGAATACGTTGATGGACGATACGTGCCCCGCCGAGAAGCCCGTGACGTTCATATTCGGCACGAACTTGCCGATGTCGTTGATGGTCGTGATGCCCTGGTCCGACAGCTTGGCGCCGTCGAAGGCGCTCAATGCGATCGGCACCTCGTAGATATTCTGCTCGCGCTTGGTCGCGGTGACGGTGATCTCCTCGAACAGGGCTTCTTCGAGCTGCGCGACCGCCGTAATCGGAACGGCAAGCATGGCGGACAGCGCCAGCGGCACAATGCGGACGTTATTCTTCATTGGTATTCCCCCTTGGAATGATTCTCGACGAAATACTGTCTGGAACCTGTCTCAATATAGTTCATGAGCGCGTTGGGACGATGGCGCTTTTTTTCGCAATTCGGCGTTGCAGCTCGCTTGAGTGGATCGACCACACGGCGCTCGCTGCGCCTTAGGCCTTGCGGAGAAATAGCTGCCGTCGCGGCCATGATCTATTTTGAGACAGGTTCTAAACGGTGACGATTCGCCATACAATGAAAATTAATGGAAATCCTGTGCTTTGTCATCGACTAATTGGTCCCCGTACCCGTGGAGACAGCCATTGAGGAATCGCGTCGACGTCCTGCCGCAATTTGACGCACCTGCCGGTGGGCGCCTGACATCCGCCATGCTTGCCGCCTTCGACGCCGCGGGCGTCATCGTGCTGCGTAATTTCTGTTCTGTCGAATCGTGCGCAGGCCTTCGGGCGCGGGCGCTCGAGCTGGTCGACGACTTCGACCCGGGCGCGGTCAAAAGCGTGTTTTCGACGACGCGCCAGACGCAGCTCGACGACGACTACTTCGCAAGCTCGGGCGACAAGATCCGCTTTTTCCTCGAGCACGACGCCTTTGACGAGGCGGGCAATCTGCGCCAGTCGAAGCACGACAGTCTCAACAAGATGGGGCACGCAATGCACGACCTCGATCCCGTCTTCGACGCGTTCTCGCGCACGCCCGAACTGGCAGAGGCCGTGCGGCGGCTCGGCTTCGCCGAACCCGCGATCATCCAGTCGATGTACATTTTCAAGCCGCCGAGAATCGGCGGCGAGGTCGTCTGCCACCAGGACTCGACCTATCTTTACACGGAGCCGGAATCCTGCATCGGATTCTGGTTTGCACTCGAGGACGCGACGATCGAAAACGGCTGCATGCACTTCATTCCCGGGGCGCACAAGCAGCCGCTCAGGGCGCGCAATTACCGCCGCCCGGACGGCACGCTCGTCACCGAGACGCTCGACGACACGCCCTGGCCCGAAGACGAGCGCCTGCCTGCCGAGGCGCCGGCCGGCACGCTCGTGATCTTCGACGGCCGCGCACCGCACATGAGCGGACCCAAC
>JBFJQO010000320.1:0-2101 GCA_041616535.1 Woeseiaceae bacterium
GACGAGCAGGGCCTGGCCGAGCGAGACGCGCAGCCCGTCGTTGTCGCCGGCGCCGTAGCTCTGCGCCGCGATCCCGGTCGTGCCCATGCGCAGGAAATTCATGCTCATGTACAGGATCGAGAAAATCGTGCCGCCGATCGCGACGGCGCCGAGGTAAGCGGAGCTCTCGAGGTGGCCCGTGACGCCCGTGTCCACCATGCCGAGCAGCGGCACGGACACGTTCGACAGGATCATGGGCGCGGCGATGCGCCACACGTCACGATTGGTCGGCAGGCGCGCGTCGCTCAAGCGCGCCTCAGCCAAACGCGTTGACGCCCGTCAGTTCCTTGCCGATGACGAGTTGGTGCACCGTTTCCGTGCCCTCGTAGGTGATCACGCTTTCGAGGTTGAGCATGTGACGGATGGGCACGTACTCGGCGCTGATGCCGGAGCCGCCGAGAATGTCGCGCGCGTCGCGGGCGATCTCGAGCGCGGCCCGGCAGTTGTTCCACTTGGCCAGCGACACCTGGGTCGGCGACAGCTCGCCCTTGTCCTTGAGCCGCCCGAGCCGCAACGACAACATCTGCGCGGCCGTGATGCGGCGCGCCATGTCGGCGAGCCGGATCTGCACGGTCTGGGTATGGGAAATCGGCTTGCCGAACAGGACGCGGTCCTGCGAGTAGTCGAGCGCTTCGCGCAGGCAGGCCTGCGCCGCACCGATCACGCCCCACGTGATGCCGTAGCGGGCCTGGGTCAGGCAGCTGAGTGGACCCTTGAGGGACGACACGCCCGGCAGGACGTTTTCTTTCGGGACGCGCACGTTGTCGAAGAACAGGGCACCCGTCACGGAGGCGCGCAGTGAGAACTTGTTCTCGATCTCCTGCGTATCAAAGCCCGGCATGTCCTTCTCGACGATGAAACCCTTGACGCCTTCGTCGGTCTTCGCCCACACGATGGCGGCGTCGGCGATCGTGGCGTTCGTGATCCACATCTTCGAGCCGTTCAGGACCCAGTCGTCGCCGTCGCGCTTTGCGTGCGTCTTCATGTTGCCGGGGTCGGAGCCGCCGTGCGGTTCGGTCAGGCCGAAACAGCCGATCGCCTCGCCGCGCGCCATCGCGGGCAGCCAGCGCTGGCGCTGCTCTGCGGAGCCGTACGCGTGGATCGGAAACATGACGAGGCTCGACTGCACCGAAACGAAGCTGCGCAGTCCGGAGTCGCCGCGCTCGAGCTCCTGGCAGATCAGGCCATAGCTGACGCTGTTCATGCCCGCGCAATCGTAGCCCTCGATTGAGCTGCCGAGCAGGCCCAGTGCGGCGACCTCGCCGACGAGGTGGCCCGGGAATTCGTGTTTCTCGAAGGCCTCGCGCATGACCGGGATGACCCGGTCGTCGACGAAGCGTGCCACGGTGTCCTTGACCATGACTTCTTCTTCGGAGAGTTCGGAACGGATGTCGTAGAGATCGAGCGGATCGAGAGTCTTGGCGCCCACGGTGTCGTCCTGGTTATGGTTGAGCGGGCGTTGATTCTAAGTCAAAACGGGACGTGAAATCGCTTGTAAATAACCGAAAGAAGCCACGCCGGGCCGATCATCATGAGCTGGAAGTCCTGGACGAGCGCCATGAGCCGCCCCGGGGCGCTGCGGCCGAGCCAGAGGCCGACCGTGCCCGCGACGAGCAGCGCCACGGAGACGCCGAGCTGCGGCCAGGGCGACTGCACGAGCCACAGGTGGACGGCGGCCAGTCCGAGCAGGAACGGCAGCATGCCGATGGCCAGCGACAGCGAAATGATGAAATAGTAGATGGCCGTGGCCATCAGGAAGGCGCTGCCCCAGTTGAGCAACGGCGATATTTCGACGAATTCGGCGGGGACGGGCAGGTGCCAGAGCAGGCCCACCGTGCCGAGGACGACCATCGGCACGGCGGCCCAGTAAACCACCGGATTGCGCAGGCCGTCGTGGGTCCGTTCGTAGCGGGCCAACCAGTCGTCGATTTCGGACATGGGTCACAGTTTACGCGTATTCTGTGACCCGGCTGTACATAACATCGTCAATTAAGTCTGCGTTCAGGTTAGCGGCGCTTACAATGCACGCACCAGCAAGCAGACCAATGCAAGCAAGAGGAAA
>JBFJQO010000321.1:0-2059 GCA_041616535.1 Woeseiaceae bacterium
CGACCTGATCGCGACGAAGCACGGCTTCGCGCGCGCCGCGGTCGACGCCTATGCCGTCGAGAGCCAGCGCCGCGCCGCGCACGCCTGGATCTCGGGCTACTTCGACAACTCCGTCGTGCCGATCCACGACCACATCGGCATGCCCCTGCTCGAGCGCGACGAGCACATGCGTCCCGGCACCAAGCTGGAAGACCTCGCCGGCCTGAAACCCGCGTTCACGATCCCCGGCGAGCAGGCCGGTTTCGACGCCGTCGCGCTGCAGAGGTATCCCGAGGTCGAGTTCATCGACCACGTCCACACCGGCGGCAATTCCTCCGGCATCGTCGACGGCGCCGCGGCTGTCCTGATCGGCAGCAAGCAGGCCGGCAAGGATCTGGGTCTCAAGCCCCGCGCCCGCATCCGCGGCTTCTCGTCGATCGGCACCGACCCGACCATCATGCTGACCGGCCCCGCGCCCTCCGCGGAGAAGGTGCTGAAGCGCTGCGGCATGGCCGTGAAGGACATCGACCTGTTCGAACTCAACGAAGCCTTCGCCTCGGTCGTCATGCTGTTCATGCAGAAGCTCGACATCGACCACGACAAGATCAACGTCAACGGCGGCGCCATCGCGATGGGCCATCCGCTCGGCGCCACCGGCGCGATGATCTTCGGCACCGTGCTCGACGAACTCGAGCGGCGCGACCTCAACACCGCGCTCGTCAACCTGTGCGTCGGCGGCGGCATGGGCACCGCCACTATTATCGAACGCGTCTAGGAGCTACCACTATGACCGACATGACAACCATCGACTGGCAGCTCGACGACGACGGCATTGCGCTACTCACGATCGACGTCCCCAAGCGCTCGATGAACGTGATGACCCCCGAGTTCCTGGCCGACATCGCCGCGGCCGCGAAGCGCATCGGCGACGAAGACAAGGTGAAAGGCGCCGTCGTCACCTCCGGCAAGGACGCGTTCATGGCCGGCGCCGACCTCATCGGCATCGTCGAGAACTTCGGCAAGCAGGACACGCGCACGCTCTACGAGTGGTGCCGCGGCCTGCAGCAGGCGCTGCGCGCGCTCGAGACCTGCGGCAAGCCGGTCGCGGCCGCGATCAATGGCACCGCGCTCGGCGGCGGGCTGGAAGTCTGCCTCGCCTGTCACTACCGCGTCGCGGCGGACAACCCCAAGACGAAGCTCGGCCTGCCCGAAGTGCAGGTCGGCCTGCTGCCCGGCGGCGGCGGCACGCAGCGCTTGCCGAGGCTGATCGGTATCCAGCCGGCGCTGCAGCTCATCACGCAGGGCAAGCACGTAAGCCCTCGCGACGCGCTCGAGGCCGGCTTCATCGACCAGGTCGTGCCTGCAGGCGACGAGATCGAAGCGGCGAAGCGCTGGGTGCTCGAGGAGGGCCGCGCCGAGCAGCCCTGGGACGTCAAGGGCTTCAAGGTGCCCGGCGGCGCCGGCCTGATGCACCCGAAGGCCGTCGAGACCTTCGTCGTCGGCAGCGCGCTGACGCAGAAGATGACGAACCACAACTTCCCGGCGCCGCAGGCTATCCTGTCGGCTGTCTACGAGGGCACCGTGCTGCCGATCGACAAGGCGCTCGATATCGAGACGAAGTACTTCGTCAAGATGCTGCTGAGCCCGGTGTCGCGCAACATGATCCGCACGCTGTTCATTAATAAAGGCGCCGCGGACAAGCTCGTGCGGCGGCCCAAGGAGCCCGCCGAGCGCAAGGTTACAAAGCTCGGCATCCTCGGCGCCGGCATGATGGGCGCAGGCATCGCCTGGGTGTCGGCCTACGCCGGCATCGAGGTCGTACTGCTCGATACCACCGACGAGAAGGCGGAGAAGGGCAAGGACTACTCGCGTCAGCTCGCGGAGAAGCTCAAGGGCCGCGGCAAGCTAACGGACGACAAGGCCGAGGCGCTGCTCGCGCGCATCCACACCGGCACCGATTTCGCAGCGCTGAAGGGCTGCGAGCTCGTCATCGAGGCCGTGTTCGAGGACCGCACGATCAAGGCCGACGTCACGAAGCGCGCCGAGGCCGTCATCGGCAAGGACGCGATCTTCGCCTCCA
>JBFJQO010000322.1:0-2023 GCA_041616535.1 Woeseiaceae bacterium
AGTGCCTCGATCACATGCTGTTTTGGGGTGAGCATGATCTGGAGCAAAAGCTCGCGGACTTCAAGACCTACTACAACGCGTATCGTGTCCACAGCTCTGTCGGCGATACGACACCCGCCGCGCGAGCGGGCGAGCGGGAATCGCAAGTCCTGGATCTTGGCGACTACCGGTGGCAATCACACTGTGGAGGGCTATATCAGACGCCGATGGCTGCGTAACTGGGAATTCGCCACGCACAGGCCAGACTCCAGTTCATTTTGCTACTCAATCAGGGGGTGACGCCGTCGGCACCCCAGTGCTCGTCGAGGTAGCGTGTCGCGGCCTCCTCGTTCGTGAGCTGCTGCCCGCGATCGACCTCGTAGCGGTTCATCGCCGCCCACTGCAGTACCAGGACAGCCGCGAGCGCCAGCGACAGCAGGTTGCTGGCCAGCCAGAGGCGGCGTACGCCTAGAGCCACGAGATCCTCATGCGGCGATCGTACGATATTTCGATCGATACATCCTCACAGCAGGTAATCCGCGACGATCTCCATGAGGTGATCGGACCAGCGCTCGGGAAACGGCTCGGTGAGTTCCACAGATTTCGCGAAGTCGACCTCGAACACCCGCCGGTACAGTTCCTCGACGTAGTCGGGATGCGAGGTTGCGATGTTGAGTTCCTTGTTCGTACGCAGGCTGAGCTTGTCCCAGTTCGCCGATCCGAGGCAGGCCCAGCCGTCGAAGATCGCCGCCTTCACGTGCGACATGCCGGGATATATATAGACGCGTATGCCGTGTTCCAGCATCGCGTTCGCGGCGAGCGCGTTGCTCTGGTTGATGGCACCATGGTTCCCGACGAGCGGCAGGATCACGCGCACGTCGACACCGCGGCGCCTGGCCCTGGCCAGCTCGTAGAGCATCGCGTCATCGGTAAAATAGGCATTCTGAATGTAGATGTAGCTCTGCGCGTTGCGGATTGCCGCGCGCTTGGCATGGAAAATCTCGGCGTTGCCGGGCTGCGTCAGGAGGATACGCAGCGGAGCGCCGATCGCCGCAGCCTGCTGCGGATTCGGCTTCATGCGCTCGAGCACGTAGCCGACGTCGCCGAGCGGACCGGCATGCGCCCACGCCTTGTTGAATTCGTTCTTCAGCTGATCGACGATCGGACCGCGGAGCTCAACCATAAGGTCGTGCCAGACGTAGCGATATTCGCGGCCGATGTTCATGCCGCCCGCGAATGCCACCTGATCGTCGATGATTGTCGTCTTCACGTGATCACCGGCCACCAGCCACGGATTGCGCGACTGGCGCACGTCGATTCGGGAGTCTGTCTCGAGGAACAGTCGTACGGACTGCGGCGGCGCGTAGTCTTCCGGCGTACTTTCGTCGTATGTGCCGCTCGCGACGATCGTGCCGAGTCCGTCGAGCAGCACGCGGACATCGACACCGTCGGCCGAACGGCGGCGCAACAGCTTGCCCATTTGCTCGGCGAAGTCGTCGTTGTCGAAGATATACGTACGGATGTCGATCGACGTCGTCGCCGTCGTCAGCGCGTCGATGAAGCGAACGAAGAACTCCTCACCATCGACCAGGTGGCGCATAGTGCCCGTTGTCGCGGGCCGCCCCGTGATCCGATCCAGCTGCGCCTCCCAGGCGCCGAGGTCCATGCCGGGCCCGTCGTTGACGGCGGGAATCGGCTGCGATTCCAGCGTCACGAGCCACGTCGGGCGTACGGTCTCGACCGCGGCGTCCCTGGCGACGAACAGGAGCCGGTAGATCGACGACATCGGCCGCGTCAGCAGCCCACCGATATGGCTCTGCGCCAGATGTCCCGTCGACTGCACGATCTGGGCGCCCTTGCTGGCAACCTCGGTGTCGCGGCGCGACGGCGCATAGCGAACGAAGATGCCGAGCGGCAAGTCCCGGTCGACGTAGATGAATGGCAGCGAGTAGGCGCCCGCGTCACCGGTGCTGAAGACGAGACGCCGATCGTCGATGCCCTCCCCGGCCAGGAACGCGTCCAGCACCGGGCTGGCGCGCTGCAG
>JBFJQO010000323.1:0-1940 GCA_041616535.1 Woeseiaceae bacterium
CGTCCCCGAGGCTCCTCGCGCGCATCATCTCGATCTGGTACGCGACCTCGCTCGCGGGCCCGAGCGCCAGGACGCGCTCGCGGAAGTCGTCGGCGATGTCAGGCAGCCCGAGCTGGTAGAGAAATGCGGCGAGCAGGCCGGGTAGTTCGTGGTCTTTCGGGTCCACGGCGATCGCTTGCAGGAAGTGTTTCGCGAAGCCGACGCCGTCACCGGCCTGAAGCGCGATCATGCCGAGGTTGGTGTACGCGTTCGGTTGCGACGGCTCGATTTGCAGCGCTCGCTCAAACGCGGCCCTGGCATCGTCCCAGCGCTCGAGCCGCATCAACGCCGACCCCATTTCGTAGTGCAACGCCGGGTTGAACGGATCGAGCGACAACGCGCCTTCGAGCACGGGCAGGCACTCGTCGAGCCGCTGCAAGGTCGTATAGGCGCGCACCAGGAGGATGCGCGGTTCGAGTGCGGCCGGTGCACTGGCGACGATCGCTTCGAGCTTGTCCGCAAGATCGGCCAATGCGAGGGTGTCGCCCTGGAGCGCCAGCGCCATGGCCTTGCCGTAAATCGAGATCGCACGGGCGACAGGGTCGCCGGGATCGTCTTCGAGTGCCTGGTCCGAGATCGCGATAATATTGCTGACCGCCGTGCGCGGGTCCATGAGCCCCGTTTCGAACTGGTGGATGTAGCTACTGGCGAGCTCGGTCTTGGCGTCCGTGAAGTCGGGATCGATCAGCAGCGCGCCCTTGAGCAGTTCTTCCGCGGCCTGCAGTCCGCCATAGGAATACGTCGCCCGTTCCTTGCGGGCGCGCAGATAAAGGTCGTAGGCGTCTGCGTCGGTCGTCGTCACGCCCACGTACCGGGAATCGCCGCCGTCGCCGAGCAGGGAAGCTGACAGGGCGAGGCCGACCTTGTCGGCGATCTCGTCCTGGATCGCGAAAATATCGTCGAGCGTACGATCGTAGACTTCGGACCAGACGTGGAAGCCGTCGCTGGCGCGGATCAGCTGCGCCGTGACGCGAACGCGGTCGCCGGCCCGCTGCACGCTGCCCTCGAGCACATGTGCAACCTCGAGCGCCCGGGCGATCTCCTGGATGCTCATGTTGCGCCCCTTGAACGCAAAACTCGAGGTGCGGGCCGCAACCTTGAGATCGGGTATCTGCGCCAGCATGTGCAGCAGGGTCTCGGTCAGTCCGTCCGAGAAATATTCGTTGTCGGTATCGTCCGACATGTTGACGAAGGGCAGCACGGCAACCGACATCGTGTTGACGACCGGCTCGTCGGGCGATACGTCGTCACTCGTAAAACGCGCGCTGAACAGACCGACGACGATGATCAGCAACACGGCCGTCGCGATCGTGACTTGGTCCACGCGGCGCGTCACGCGTCCCTGGTCGGGATGGTCGCGGTCCACCTCATGCTCGCGCTTGACGCCGTCCGGGGTGATCTCGTAGAACCACGCCGCGACCACCGCGGGAACGAAGCCGAAGACGAATATCAGGATGACGGCACGCGACGCCCACTCGGGCGCGCCGAGCGTCGGCAGGATCGTCGTCAGTACTTCGGTCAGCAGCCAGCCGACCACCACATAGGCGGCGGCCACGCGAAAGACATTTCGACGCCGAAGCTCGGTTGCGAGGGACATGGCGGACTCCGCACCTGCCGTGCGCTAAAGGTTACACCATTCCTTAGATGCGTGACGGCACCCGAAGGTTTCAGGTACCGGCGCGCAGGTCCCTGTCGATTTCGGCCGCGGCCGTCTTGCCGGCGCCTGCCGCGAGGATGACCGTGGCGGCGCCCGTGACGGCGTCGCCGCCCGCAAATACGTGGTCGCGCGAGGTTTCGGAGGTACCGTCGTGGACGACGAGACAGCCCCACTTGTTCGATTCGAGCCCCTGGGTCGTCTGCAACAGCAGCGGGTTCGGCCGGTTGCCGATCGACAGCACGAC
>JBFJQO010000324.1:0-1889 GCA_041616535.1 Woeseiaceae bacterium
AGCACGCGCTTGATCGTCGCGTCCCGTTCCGCCGTGATCGAGGTCTCCATCTTCATGGCCTCCATCGTCAGCAGCGTGTCCCCGCGCTGGACTTCCTGGCCGACTTCGACCGATATTGTCGAGATGACGCCGGGCATCGGCGCGCCGACGTGATCGGGGTTGGCACTGTCGGCCTGTTCGTTTTCGTGGTGCGCCGACTCCGAGCTGCGATCCTGGATCAGCACCGAGCTGGGCTGGCCGTTGATCTCGAAGAAAACGCGTCGATAGCCGCGATCGTCGGTGTCCCCGGTCGTCAGGTAACGAATCACGACCTCGCGCCCGTCGTCCATAGTCGCGACGATCTCTTCCTCCGGCCGCATACCGTAGAAATACACGTGCGTCGGCAAAACGCCGACGTCGCCGTACTCCTCGCGGTGACGGCGAAAATCGGTGAAGACCTTCGGGTACATCAGGTACGACGCGAGATCGAAATCGGTGACCGGATGCTCGTGGCCCTCATCGAGCTTGCGGCGCTCGTCGTCGAGATCGACGGGTTGCAGCAGGGAGCCCGGCCGGACCTTGATCGGTTCGCGTGACTTGAGCACCTTCTTTTGCAGCGCCTCGGGGAAACCGCCCGGCGGCTGGCCGAGTTCCCCGGCGAACAGTGAGACGACCGACTCGGGAAACGTGATATCGGTATCGGCATCGAGGACGTCCTCGATGCGGGTATCGGACGTCACCATCATCAAAGCCATGTCGCCAACGACCTTCGACGACGGCGTTACCTTGACGATGTCGCCGAAGGCCATGTTGACGTCCGCATAAGCGCGCGCGACCTCGTGCCAGCGGGTCGCGAGACCGAGTGACGACGCCTGCTCCTTGAGGTTGGTGAACTGGCCGCCCGGCATTTCGTGCAGATAGACTTCCGATGCTCCCGAGCGGATGTCCGGCTCGAACGCCGCGTACTGCTCGCGCACCTGCTCCCAGTAGTCGCTGATCAGCCGGACACTCGGCAGGTCGATGCCGGGATCGCTGTCCGTGTTCTGCAGAGCGGCAACGATCGATCCGAGGCAGGGCTGTGACGTCAGGCCGCTCATCGAGTCCATGGCGGCATCGAATGCATCGACGCCCTCCTCGACCGCCGCCAGCACCGACGCCGCGGCAGCGCCACTCGTATCGTGCGTGTGAAAATGGATGGGCAGGCCGACCTCCTGCTTGAGCTCGCGTATCAGCAGCCGCGCCGCCGCCGGTTTGAGCAGTCCCGCCATGTCCTTGATGCCGAGCACGTGCGCGCCGGCTGCCTCGAGCTGCTTGGCGAGATCGACGTAGTAGCGCAGGTCGTACTTCGGGCGCATCGGATCGAGGATGTCACCCGTGTAGCAGATCGCGGCTTCGGCAATCTTGCCCGTCTCGCACACCGAATCGATCGCCACGCGCATGTTCTCGACCCAGTTGAGGCAATCGAAGATGCGGAATACGTCGACGCCGGCATCCGCCGATTGCTGCACGAAGAAGCGCACGACGTTGTCCGGGTAATTGGTGTAGCCGACACCGTTGGACGCGCGCAGCAGCATCTGCTGCATCAGGTTGGGCATCGCCGCCGACAGGTCGGCGAGACGCTGCCACGGGTCTTCGTTCAGGAATCGCATCGCGACGTCGAAGGTCGCCCCACCCCAGGATTCCACCGAGAACAATTGTGGCAACAACTGCGCGTAGTGCGGCGCGATGCGCAACATGTCGATCGAACGCATGCGCGTCGCCATCAGCGACTGGTGGGCGTCGCGGAACGTCGTGTCCGTGACCAGCGGTACCTTGCTGTTCTTCATGAACTCGGCGACTGCTTCGGGGCCGTCCGATTCGAGAATCTGCCGCACACCTTTGGCCGGTGCGTGCAACTCGATGGGCGGAAC
>JBFJQO010000325.1:0-1851 GCA_041616535.1 Woeseiaceae bacterium
CAAGACGGCGGGCAATCCCGAGGGCAAGGGCCTCAATGGCTTTTTGCTCGACTGGTACCGTACCGAGCCGCGCGGCGTCGTCATCAAGCCGCGGCGCCAGGTGCTGGCCGAGTTCTTTACCTCGATGCTGGTGCTGAGCGCGCGCTTCAAGTACAAGCCGGCCGTCGGCGTCGACAACTACCTCTACTGCATCGACGGCCAGTGGCTGCTCAGCCTGATCGCGCCCGGTCAATGGTCGGCCCGCCACCGGGCCGGCTTCGCGGGCACCTGCGTGTTGCATGCCGACATGACCTGGACGATCGAGCCCTCCGACATCGTCGGCAAAGACAACGCCGTGACGGATGCGATCGCGCGATTCTACGACGCGTTCGCCGACACGCTCGATGCTGACCTCACGCTCGAGGAGATCCTGCCCTTCTACGTGCGCCGCATGCCCTACTGGCAGCGGCTGCACGCAAGCGCGCTGAGCCGCTCGTTGCGCGGCACCGTCATCCTCGCCGGGCAGCGCGACCTCCGGTGCCGCGACTGGCAGGCCCTGCTGCCCGAATTCGGCGCGAGCCTGCTCGCGCACGACGGCTGACGGGTGAGGCCGGCAGGATTACGCGTTCTCGTAACGGGCCGTGACCGCCGCGTGCCCGTCCGCGTCGATGACGACATCGAGCACGAGCGGCCGGCAACACACCTCGCAATCCTCGACGTACTCCTGCTCGCCGAGCGAATGATCGATGACGATGCTGATGGGTTCGCCGCAATAGGGACAGTCGAGCGGGTATTCGGAAAGCGTGCGCACGGCTACTCGGATTCGCTGTACGTCGTCGTGCCGTAGCGCAGGAACTCGAGCCGCTCCGACCAGTAGTCGCCCGGCAGGCCGCACTTTATCTTGAGTTGCGCGACGAACTGGCGCGGGTCGGGCAGCATTTCCCAGACCTTCGGCAGGTAGGTTGCGCGGCGCACGCCCTCGACGATGACGAGCCCGTCGGTGCCGGGCACGAGGCGCTCGAGCAGGTCAGCTTCATTCTTGACGCTCATGGGCTCGAGCGGCGACAGCACGGACACCTCGAGCCGGACGCCGCCGAACTCCTTGCGCACGAGCGGGTCGAAACGCGGATCCCGGAATGCGGCGCGAAACGCCGTGTAGACGACGTCGCTCGCAAGCGGCTGCACGGCCTCGAGCGTGCCGCAACAGCCCCGCAACTCGCCGCCCTGCCGCAGCGTCGTGAACGTCGCCGCGGGCTCGGTCAGCTCGCCGGTTAGATCGCCAGCCCGGAGCGGGAGCGGCTCGCCGTGGTCGAGCCCGTGTTCGATCGAGCCGCGCGCCAACCGCAACAATAGGGTGCCGGACACCCTATTTCCGGACGACGTCAATAGGGTGTCCGGCACCCTATTTTTTGTATTTCGGTCAGGCGAGCGCATAGGCTCCGTATCCGACGACGCGCGACCGGTCGCCCGCCGTGTCGCCCGAGTTGCGAACGTCGAGCGTGCGCACGTGCAGGTCGTGGGCTTTGGCGGCGCGCAGCAGGCCGTTCACGGCATAGGCGCCGCAGGCATCCTCGCCGTGCAGGTCGGTCTCGCGGGACTCGATACGCGCGGTCGTCTGCGCGTCGATCTTGCGGGCCGCGTCATAAGCGTGGAAATGGGACAGGTCGGAGCTGACGACGATCAGTGTCTCGTCGCCGCCCCACAAAGCATTCAGCAATGCCTCGACGTCGCGCGCGGGACAGACGCCGACGACAACCGGCACGAGCAGGAAGCCGTCGAGCACGGTTTGCAGGAACGGCAGGTGCACCTCGAGGCTGTGTTCGCCCGCGTGCGCCTCGTCGGAGACCTGCACGCCCGGCAGGCCGAGGGCCC
>JBFJQO010000326.1:0-1822 GCA_041616535.1 Woeseiaceae bacterium
GATACCGGCAATATCCTGTTCGTCTGCGGTGGCGCGTTCGCGGGGCTGGAGAAGATCATCATGGACCGCTCCTCGAAGAGCGGCATCGGCTTCGTGGCCGACGTCAAGACTGACGAGGAAGACCAGTCGATCGGCGAGTTACTCCACGACGTCGAGCCTGAAGACCTGATTCGCTTCGGACTGATCCCCGAGTTCGTCGGCCGCCTGCCGGTCGTTGCGACGCTCGAGGAACTGGACGAGGACGCGCTCGTGCAGATTCTGCTCGAGCCGAAGAACGCGCTCACCAAGCAGTACCGCAAGCTCTTCGACATGGAAGGCGTCGAGCTCGAATTCCGGGACGACGCACTGCGCGCCGTGGCCAAGAAGGCCATGGAACGCAAGACGGGCGCCCGCGGTCTGCGCACCATCCTTGAAAATGTGTTGCTCGATACCATGTATGACCTGCCGTCTTCGACAATGGCGAAGAAGGTCGTCGTGGATGAGGCCGTCGTAACCGGCGAGACCAATCCTTACGTTATCTACGAGTCGGACGAGACGCCGACCGTTAACATCGAGCAGCCGCCGAGGCCGACAGGGTCTGACGGCGCCTAGCGAGGCAGCATGTCTGAAAAAGATCTGATTTCATCGATCGACGACGACTCGGTCATCGACGACTTGTCCGGCGTTCCCGTTCTGCCGCTCAGGGACGTCGTCGTCTACCCGCACATGGTCATCCCGCTCTTCGTGGGCCGGGAAAAGTCGATCGTGGCACTGAACAAGTCGATGGATGCAGGCAAGCGCATACTGCTCGTGGCGCAAAAAGCCGCGGATCTCGACGATCCGCAGCCGCCGGACCTCTACGAGGTCGGCACGCTGGCGACAATTCTGCAGCTTCTGAAGCTGCCCGACGGCACGGTCAAGGTACTCGTCGAGGGCGGCGAGCGCGCGCTCATCGATCGCTTCAACGTCGGCGACCATTTTTCCGCGGAAATCACGCCGCTGGCCGATGAGGACCGCCACGACGAACGCGAGATCGACGTGCTGGTGCGCTCGATCATCACGCAGTTCGAGCAGTACGTGAAGCTGAACAAGAAGGTGCCGCCCGAGGTCCTGACCTCGCTGTCGGGCATCGACGAGCCCGGTCGCCTGGCCGACACGGTCGCGGCGCACATGGCGCTGAAGCTTTCTGAAAAGCAGCGCATCCTCGAGATCCAGGACATCAAGAGCCGTCTCGAACAGGTGCTCGGCCTGATCGAGGGCGAGATCGACGTGCTGCAGATCGAAAAGCGCATCCGCGGACGCGTCAAGCAACAGATGGAAAAGAGCCAGCGCGAGTACTACCTGAATGAGCAGATGAAGGCCATTCAGAAAGAACTCGGCGAAATGGAAGACGCGCCGAACGAGCTCGCGGACCTCGAGCAGAAGATCGAGGAAGCCGGCATGCCCAAGGAGGCCAAGGACAAGGCGGTTTCCGAGCTCAACAAGCTCAAGCTCATGTCGCCGATGTCAGCCGAGGCTACTGTGGTGCGCAACTACGTGGACTGGCTCGTCAAGGCGCCGTGGAAGAAGCGTTCCAAGGTTCTGAAAGACCTGAAGAAAGCCGAGGAAGTGCTCGAAGCCGATCACTACGGCCTCGAGAAGGTGAAGGAACGTATTCTCGAATACCTCGCCGTGCAGCAGCGCGTGAAGAAACTCAAGGGGCCGATCCTGTGCCTCGTCGGTCCGCCGGGCGTCGGCAAAACCTCGCTGGGCCAGAGCATTGCGCGCGCGACGAACCGCAAGTTCGTACGCATGAGCCTCGGCGGCGTGCGCGACGAGGCCGAGTTTCGCGGTCATCGCCGCA
>JBFJQO010000327.1:0-1800 GCA_041616535.1 Woeseiaceae bacterium
CAATCCCGTCGCGCCCGGCAAGTCGCGCAACGAGGACGGCAACAAGATGGCCATGAGCAACATCCGGCAACGTTTCGAACTCGCGTACGGCAACCGCGCAACGGTCGATGTCGACGATAGTGACGATCGCTACACCGTGACACTGCGTTTCCCGGTGGACGAGGACGGCGCATGAAAGTCCTGATCGTCGACGACGAAAAGCCCGCCCGCGATCGTCTCAGCCAGATTCTCGCCGACGAAGACCACTACACGGTCGTCGGGGAAGCGGCCAACGGTCACGAGGCGCTGGACCTCGCCGCGCGGCTGCGTCCCGACATCGTGCTGCTCGACATCCGCATGCCGGGCATGGAGGGCATCGAAACCGCGCATCACCTGAACGCGATGGAGTCGCCTCCCGCCGTCGTCTTCACGACAGCCTATGACGAATACGCGATCGATGCATTCGAGGCTCGCGCGATCGGCTACGTACTGAAGCCCGTGCGCCGCTCCCGCCTGACGGGCGCGCTCGAGCAGGCGTCGCGCTTCGCGCGCAGCGCACTCAGCGAGGCCGCCGCAGAGGCCAACCTCGACATACAGCGCAAGCACGTGTGCGCCCAGGCGCACGGCGAGCTGAAGCTCATCCCGGTCGACACGGTCGCGTGCTTCCGCGCCGACCAGAAATACGTCTCGGTCGAACACGATAACGGCGCGGACCTGATCGATGATTCACTGAAATCGCTCGAATCCGAATTCGGCGATCGCTTCGTCCGCATCCACCGCGGCGCGCTGATCGCCGTGTCGCGTATCGAGCGCATCGAGAAGAACACCGAAGGCAAGAGTCGGGTCGTGCTCAGGAACGGCTCGCAAGTCGAAGACAAAGAACTGATAATCAGCCGCCGGCACGTTGCCGAGGTCAAACGCCGCCTCAAAGAATCATGAACATCAGAATCGCAACCCGCAAATCCGCCCTCGCCCTGTGGCAGGCCGAGCACGTCGCCGCGTTGCTCGAACGCCTGCCCGAAGTCGATGCCGTGGAACTCGTCCCGCTCTCGACGCGCGGCGACGAGATACTCGACCGCAGCCTGCAGAAGATCGGCGGGAAGGGCCTGTTCATCAAGGAACTCGAAGTTGCGATGCAGCGGGGCGACGCCGATATCGCGGTGCACTCGATGAAGGACGTGCCGGCGGAATTGCCGGACGGCTTTTGCCTGGCGGCCTTGCTCGAGCGCGCGAACCACGCCGACGCACTGGTCTCGCCCAACGGCGAACAGCTCGATGACCTGCCCGACGGCGCCCTGGTCGGCAGCTCCAGCCTGCGGCGCCAGGCGCAGCTCAGGATGATGCGCCCCGACCTTCGGCTCGAGCCGCTGCGTGGCAATGTGAATACCCGCCTGGCCAAGCTCGACAACGGCGACTATGACGCGATTATTCTCGCCGCGGCCGGGCTCGAGCGCCTCGAATTCGGTGACCGGATCAGCCAGCAGTTCACGCCCGAGCAGATGCTGCCGGCGGCCGCGCAGGGCGTCGTCGGCATCGAATGTCTCGACGGCGCGGCCGAGCTGCGCACGGTACTCGCGCAGCTCAATCATCCGGTGTCGGTACAGACGACGCTCGCCGAGCGCACAATCGCTCGCGTGCTCGAGGCGGATTGCCAGTCTCCCGTCGCGACGTATGCCGAGATCCGCGGCGACGCCATGATCGTTACGGCGCTCGTCGCGACGCCCGACGGCGGTCGGTCGATCCGCGACAGCGTATCGGGCGCGCCCGCCGATGCCACAGACCTCGGCGTACGGCTGGCCAAACGCCTGTTGCAACAGGGCG
>JBFJQO010000328.1:0-1780 GCA_041616535.1 Woeseiaceae bacterium
AACGGCAAGAACCATCGGTATTCGGCGTCCCGTGGCATCACGCGTCTCCGTCACGCCATCTGCGACTGGTACAAGCGCCAGTATGATGTCGACCTGGATCCTGAAACCGAGTCGATCGTGACGATCGGCTCGAAGGACGGCATCGCGCACCTGATGCTGGCGCTGGTGGGGCCCGGTGATGTGGTGCTCACGCCGACACCGAGCTACCCGATCCATGCCTACAGCGTCATCATCGCGGGCGGCGAGGTCCGGGGCATCCAGCTGCGTCCCGACGCCGACTTCTTCGAGGAGCTGACCCAGGTGTACCGGCAGACGCTCCCGCGTCCGCGCATCATCATCATCAATTTCCCGCACAATCCCACGACGGCGGTCGTCGACCTGGAGTTCTTCAAAAAGATCGTGGCCTTCGCGAAGGAACACGATGTCATCGTGCTGCACGACTTTGCCTACGCCGACCTGGTGTTCGATGGCTACCGCGCGCCGAGCCTGCTGCAGATCCCGGGCGCCAAAGATGTGGGCGTCGAGTTTTACACGCTGTCGAAGGCCTACAACATGCCGGGCTGGCGCGTCGGGTTCTGTGTGGGCAACCGCCAGCTCGTGGAAGCCCTGGCGAAGATCAAGAGCTACCTCGATTACGGCATCTTCCAGCCGTTGCAGATCGCGAGCATCATCGCCCTGAACGGCCCGCAGGATTGCGTGCGCGAGACGGTCACGCGGTACCAGCGGCGACGCAACGAGCTCGTCAACGGCCTCAATCGCATCGGCTGGTCGGTCGACCGACCACGGGCGACGATGTTCGTCTGGGCGCGGCTCCCGCCTCCCTACCGAGGCATGGGCTCGCTGGAATTTTCCAAGCTCCTGCTCCGTGAGGCCAAGGTGGCGGTGTCCCCCGGTATCGGGTTTGGGGAGGGTGGCGACGAGTACGTTCGATTCGCGCTCGTCGAGAACGAGCACCGGATTCGCCAGGCCGTGCGCGGCATTAAACGTGCGTTGAAGCTGGAGGCTCGCGAAGGATGAAGGACCGGGTGCGGGTCGGCATCATCGGCTTCGGGACTGTCGGCTCCGGCGTGGCCAAGATCCTGTTACGGAACAGCGCCCTCATCCAGCGCCGGCTCGGGGTCCCCCTGGAGCTGGCGCGTGTGGCGGATCTCGACGTGACCACTGATCGCGGCGTCGCGTTGCCGCCCGGCGTCCTGACCACGGATTCGAAGGCCCTGCTCGACGATCCGGCCATCGACATCGTGGTCGAGCTCATCGGCGGCTACGATGCGGCCAAGCAGGTGATCATGCAGGCGCTGTCCAAGGGCAAGCATGTCGTCACGGCGAACAAGGCATTGCTGGCCGTCCACGGCGAAGAGCTCTTCCAGGCGGCGGTTCGGCACAACGCAGACCTCGCCTTCGAGGCCAGCGTAGGCGGCGGGATTCCGATCATCCGCGCGGTGACGGAGGGGTTGGCCGCGAACACGATCCACTCGATCTACGGCATCATCAATGGAACCTCGAACTACATCCTGACGCGCATGACCGCCGAGGGCCACAGTTTCGAGGAGGCGCTGTCGGCGGCGCAGGCGGCGGGCTATGCGGAGGCCGACCCCACGTTCGACGTCGACGGCGTCGATAGCGCGCACAAGCTGGCCATCATGGTGAACCTCGCCTATGGTACGCCGGTCGACGTGAAGGAGATTCACACGGAGGGCATCAGGCGCCTGACGCCGCTTGATATTTCCTACGCCACGGAGCTCGGCTACACCGTGAAGCTGCTTGGTATTGCAAAGCTGCT
>JBFJQO010000329.1:0-1745 GCA_041616535.1 Woeseiaceae bacterium
GCGCGATCGAGACGCTGCGCGGCGCGGGCTGGCTCGGCAGGGACATCCAGGGGAGCGGCTTCGACTTCGACGTCGAGCTGCACCGCGGCGCCGGGTCCTACGTCTGCGGCGAAGAGACCGCGATGCTCGAGAGCCTCGAAGGCAAGAAAGGCATCGTGCGCGCGAAACCGCCGCTGCCCGCGCACGAAGGCCTGTTCGGCAAGCCGACCGTCGTCAACAACGTCGTGACGCTGGCCTCGGTGCCGAACATCGTCAACCTCGGCGGCGAGCGCTACGCCGGCTTAGGGTGCAACCGCTCGAAGGGCACGCTCGCGTTCCAGCTCGCCGGCAACGTCAGGCGCGGCGGCCTCGTCGAGAAAGCCTTCGGCATCACGCTGAGGGAACTCATCGAGGGCTACGGCGGCGGCACCGCGACCGGCCGTCCCGTCAAGGCCGTGCAGGTCGGCGGCCCGCTCGGCGCCTACCTCAGCGCCGACGAGCTCGACACGCCGCTCGACTACGAGGCATTCACCGACATCGGCGCGATGATCGGGCACGGCGGCATCGTCGTGTTCGACGACACCGCGAACATGGCCGAGCAGGCGCGTTTCGCGATGGAATTCTGCGCGATCGAGTCCTGCGGCAAGTGCACGCCCTGCCGGATCGGCTCGACGCGCGGCGTGGAAGTCATTGACCGGCTGATCAACGGCGATAAACGCGACGAAAATTACGATTTGCTGGTCGAACTCTGCGATACGATGGAGGATGCGTCGCTGTGCGCGATGGGCGGCATGACCCCCTACCCCGTGCGCAGCATCCTGAAGCACTTCGCGAGCGACTTCGCGTCGGGAGGCAAGACTTGAACAGGACGCGGCAGAAAGACCTCGGCACGCCGGCCAGCCCGGCGACCGGGACCGTGCGCATCGAGATCGACGGACTGCCCGCGACCGTGAAAGCCGGCACGAGCATCCTGCGCGCGGCGCGCGAGGCCGGCGTCGACATCCCGAAACTCTGCGCGACCGACTCGGTGAAACCGTTCGGCTCCTGCCGCCTGTGCCTCGTCGAGATCGAGGGACGCCAGGGCTACCCCGCCTCGTGCACGACCCAGGTTGAGGACGGCATGGAGATTCGCACCCAGACCGACGCGCTCGCCACCTTGCGGCGCAACGTCATGGAGCTCTACATCTCCGACCACCCGCTCGATTGCCTGACGTGCTCGGCCAACGGCGACTGCGAACTGCAGGACATGGCCGGCGCGGTCGGGCTGCGCGACGTGCGCTACGGTTTCGACGGCAAGAACCATCTCGACGCGGCCGTCGACGCCAGCAACCCCTACTTCCAGTTCGATGCCTCGAAGTGCATCGTCTGCTCGCGCTGCGTGCGCGCCTGCGACGAGGTCCAGGGAACGTTCGCGCTGACGATCGAGGGCCGCGGTTTCGACTCGAAGGTCTCGGCCGGCATCTCGGAGAACTTCCTCGATTCGGAATGCGTTTCCTGCGGCGCCTGCGTGCAGGCCTGCCCGACCGCGACGCTAATGGAAAAGAGCATCGTCGAACACGGACAGCCCGACCACAAGGTCATCACGACCTGCGCCTACTGTGGCGTCGGCTGCTCGTTCCAGGCCGAGATGAAGGGCGGCCAGGTCGTGCGCATGACGCCGTGGAAGGACGGCCAGGCCAATCACGGCCACTCCTGCGTGAAAGGCCGCTTCGCCTGGGGCTACGCCTCGCACCGCGACCGCGCGCTTAAACCCCTGATCCGCGAAA
>JBFJQO010000330.1:0-1737 GCA_041616535.1 Woeseiaceae bacterium
CCTCGATGCCCTCGGCAGTGTGCTGGCCGCGCAGCCCGACGAGGTCAAAGCCCGCTACGCATATCGCCATCCGCACGAGACCATCAGGTTCTTCGGCATCCAGCCCGGCATGACGGTGGTCGAGGGCCTGCCGGGCCGGGGCTGGTACACGCAACTGTTGCTGCCCTACCTGGGCCCCGATGGGCACCTGATCGGCGCCAATTACTCGATGGAGATGTACCCCCACTTCTCGTTCGCGACCGAGGAGTTTCTCGAAGAACAAAGCAAGTGGGGCGAGAATTTCCCGATCGGCGCGCAAGTGTGGACGGGCGAAAACGGCGCGCGTATCAGCGCGTTTTACTTCGGGTCGATGCCTGAAGAGCTGCGCGGTACCGCCGACGTCGTGTTCTTCGCCCGCGTGCTGCACAACCTGGCACGTTTCTCCTCGCAGGGCGATTTTCTCGCCGCGGCGCTCGCCGATGCCTACGCGGTGCTGAAGCCGGGCGGAATTTTCGGCGTCGTCCAGCACCATGCGCGCGACGGCATGTCGGACGAGTTCGCGGACGGCAGCCATGGCTACCTCAAGAAGGCTTTCGTCATCGCCGCGGCCGAGCGTGCCGGCTTCGAGTTCGTCGCAAAGAGCGACATCAATGCGAATCCCGCGGACCAGCCGGGTGCAGACGACATCGTCTGGCGTCTGCCGCCGAGCCTCGCTACGAGCCGTGACGACCCGGAATTGCGCGCCCGCTACGAGGCCGTCGGCGAGTCCAATCGCATGACGCTCAAGTTCCGCAAGCCGCACTAAGGGCTAATTCGCGAGGTCGAGCCCGACGATGACCGGGTCGTGGTCCGACGCGCGGTACGGCGAACTTGCATCGAACAGCCCGGGGTCACGGCCGTGCTCGAGGTTGTAGTCGAGGAGCGGCGGTTCGTCCGCGTTGATGTGCCACTCGATCGCACCGGCCACCTGCGGCGCCAGGCTCGGTGACGCAAACGCGTAGTCATAGGCACCCGACTGGGCGCCGAAGTGGAATGAGTAGGGTTGTGCGCGGCCCGCAAGCAGGTCGGCGAGGCCGGCGCTGCGAAATGCCTCGATCGGGTCTTCCCTGTAATAGGCGTTCATGTCGCCAATGAGCAGGTAGTCAGGGTCGCCGCTGCCCGTCGGATCGGTCGCGATCCAGTCGGCGAGTGCAGCCGCCGCCGCGGTGCGCGTCAGGTTGCAGTTGCCCTGGCCGTCGCCGAGGTTGGGGTCGCCGTCGGCATCGCAGGACGAGCCTTTCGATTTCAGGTGATTGACGACGACCGTCACGCGCGCACCCGTTGCGTTGACAGCGAAGGTCTGGGCCAGCGATGGCCGATTGCGGTCGTCGTTGAAGCGCGAGTCGATGCTGCGATCGAGCAGCGCATGGCTGCCGGAGGCGGTTACGGCCGAGGTCCGGTAGACGAAGCCCGCCTTGATGACGTCCTCGTGGATGATGCCCGTATCGACGAACGCGTACTCGGCCGAACCGACGCGCGTGTTGAGCGCGTCGACGAGCGTACGCAATGATGCGCTCTCGTTGTTTTCGAGCTCGGTCAGCGCGAGGATGTCGGCATCCGACATGACGAGCGCCGTCACGGCCTTGTCGCGTTGCCGCGTGAGTTCGGTATTGCTGTCCGCCCCGCGACAACCTTCGTTTCCCCTGGGGCCGCACGCATCGGCGCCCGTGTCGAGCGTCGTGAAGTAGTTCAGCAGGTTGAAGCCGCCGACACGGATCG
>JBFJQO010000331.1:0-1616 GCA_041616535.1 Woeseiaceae bacterium
ACCTGAGTCGCGCGCTGATGTACATCCGCGACACCGACTGGTCGGTCGCGGGCCGCGTGCTCTTGTTCGGCTGCCCGACGATCGTGCTCGGCGCGTTCGTGTTCAGCCGCATCAGCCCGACGGCCGTGGCAATCGTCTTCGCGCTGTTCCTGGTTGCATCGTTTCCGGTCAAGAGCTGGGCACGGCGTCACGAGATCAGGACCGGGCCGCGATTGCTTGCGGGCGCGAGCGCCGTGTGGGGCATGCTTGCAGGCAATGTCATCGGTCCGGGGTTCTTTCTTGCGCCGTTCCTGCTCGGCACCGGCATGAACCGGCTCACGTTCGTCGGCACGCTCGCGACGATCACGCTGACGATGAACGTGATCAAGACATCGGTGTTCGGCGCCACCGACCTGATCAATGCGGAGCTGTTCGTGTTCGGCGCCGCGATCGGCCTCATAACGATCCCGGGCAACTGGCTCGGCCGCGTGATCCTGAAGCGCATCCGCGACCGCGATCATCGCGTCGCGATCGACGTCCTGACCGTGCTGATGATCCTGAACTTCGCCTATCTCGCCGCCACGGGCGGCGGCGCCTAAGCCTCCAGCGCCGCGCGTATACGCTCGGGCGTGAACGGCATGTGATACAGGCGCTTGCCGGTCAGCGCGTGGAACGCGTTCGCGACCGCAGCCGGTATGAGCGGGTTGCCGATCTCGCCGAGGCCGGTCGGCGCCGTGTCGCGCTCGAGGAACTCGATGTGAATTTCCTCGGGCGCCTCGGCCATGCGCAGCACCTCGTAGTCGTGGAAGTTCGACTGCACGACGACGCCGTCTTTGACGGTCGCACGTTCGCGCAACACGCTCGACAGCCCGTACACGATGCCGCTCTCGATGTTCGCCCGCGCCATGTCGGGCTGCACGATGATACCGCCGTCGATGGCCGCCCAGACCTTGTGCACGCGGATGCGGTTTTGCCTGCTATCGAGCGAGATCTCGACGACGCCCGCACCGAGCGAGCCCGACCGTTCCGTGACCGAGAGGCCGAGCGCGCGGCCCTCGGGGCGCGGTTCGTTCCAGGCCGACAGTTTTTCGACCTTGTCGAACACGGCTTCGGCCTTCGGCGTCAGCGCCATGTGGCGGCGCCGGAACTCGAACGGGTCGAGGCCGTGATCAGCTACCATCTCGTCGACGAGCGACTCGATCGCGAACAGGTTGAACGGATGCGCGACCGCGCGCCAGTGCTTGAGGCGAATGCCGTGCGACACGCCGCGGCGTTCGATGACGCGGTTCGCGACGCCGTAATAGTCCTCGATGTTGATGCCCGACCAGAGCAGGCGGTCGCCATCGCCGATGACGCAATGCCGCCAGCCTGCAATCCTGCCGTCCTCGTCGAGCGCTGCTTCGAGGCACTGCAGGTTCTGCGGCCGGAACATGCCGAACGCGAGGTCTTCTTCGCGCGTCCAGATCATCTTGACGGGTTTCTTCGTCGCACGTGCGATCAGCGCGGCCTCGATCGTGTAGTCGGTGATCGAACGGCGGCCGAAGGCGCCACCCATGTACATCTGGTGGTGAATTACCTGGCTCGTGTCGAAACCGAGCGCCTTTGCAATCATCGCGCGCGAGTCGCCTGGCGCCTGC
>JBFJQO010000332.1:0-1572 GCA_041616535.1 Woeseiaceae bacterium
CAACGCATCGACCTGGGGCCTGATGCTGACGGGCAAGATCCTCACGCTCGACGAGATCGCGACCGGCAACCCGACGAAGTTGCTCGGCAAGCTGGTCAGCGGCGCGGGCGAGCCCGTCGTGCGCACCGCCATGCGCCAGGCGATGAAGATCATGGGCCACCAGTTCGTCATGGGCCGCACGATCGGCGAGGCGTTGCGGCGGGCGATGAAGAGCACCGACCTGCCGTACCGCTACTCGTTCGACATGCTCGGCGAGTCCGCGCTGACGGCCGCCGACGCGCAGCGCTACCTCGACAGCTACCACAAGGGCATCGAGAGCATCGGCGACGAAGAGGTCGAGGCCGACGACGTTTTCTCGGCGCCGGGCATCTCGGTGAAGCTGTCAGCGCTGCACCCGCGCTACGAGTACTCGCACGACGACCGCGTCATGGCCGAACTCGTGCCGCACGTGCTCGAACTCGCGAAGCACGCGAAGGACGTCGGTATCGGCCTGACGATCGACTCCGAGGAAGCGCACCGCTTCGAGATGTGGCTCAACATCTTCGAGCGCGTCTACCGCGACCCGGGGCTGAACGGCTGGGACGGCTTCGGCGTCGCGCTGCAGACCTACCAGAAGCGCGGCCGCGACGGCCTGCGCTTCCTGATCGAACTGGCCGAGGGCGTCGGCCGCCGCATCCCCGTGCGCCTCGTCAAGGGCGCGTACTGGGACAGCGAGATCAAGTGGGCGCAAGAGCAGGGGCTCGAAAGCTACCCCGTTTTTACGCGCAAGTCGCACTCGGACGTGTCCTATCTCGCCGCGGCGCGCGCCGCGCTCGCGGCGGGCGACAGGATCTACGCGCAGTTCGCGACGCATAACGCGCATACGCTCGCGAGCGTCCTGCATTTTGCCGGCTCGCGGCGCGACTACGAGTTCCAGCGCCTGCACGGCATGGGCGAGGAGCTCTACGCCGAGGTCGTGGACCCGGACAAGCACGACCGGCCCTGCCGCGTGTACGCGCCGGTCGGCAATCACGAGGACCTGCTGCCGTACCTCGTGCGGCGCCTGCTCGAGAACGGCTCGAACACCTCGTTCGTCAACAAGATTGCGGACGAGTCGATTGCCGTCGAGGACATCGTCGCCGACCCGCTGGCGACGGCCGCCGCGCACGATTACGCGGCGCACGACCGGATCCCGGCGCCGGCCGATATCTTCCAGCCCGAACGGCGCAATTCGCAGGGCATCAACCTGCCGGACCGTTCGGTCAGCAAGGCCCTGCTGGACGGCCTCGAGGCGGCCAGCCGCAAGGCCGTCACGGCGAAGCCGATCATCGGCGGCAGGGAAGTCAGCGGGGCGGAGGAGCCGTCGGTGAACCCGGCCGATACGTCCGAAGTGGTCGGCGTCTGCCACCAGGCGGCCGCCGGGGACGTCAAGAAGGCGATTGACCTGTCCGTGGCGGCGCAGCCGTCGTGGGATCGTCTCGGGGCGCACGAGCGCGCCGATATCCTGAACCGCGCCGCGGACCTCTACGAGGAGCACCGCGAGGAACTCCTTGCGCTGATCGTGCGCGAGGGCGGCCGGACGATTCCGGACGC
>JBFJQO010000333.1:0-1568 GCA_041616535.1 Woeseiaceae bacterium
CCGGGGCCCGCCGCTGGCGGGCCCTGACATTTCGGGGCGTTCATTAAAATAAATCGTTGTTGATCAACGAATTATGAGCGCCCGTTTTACCGACGTCTGAACCGGAACCGGTTTGGCGGTCGGTTGCGCCCGTTTGCAGGGGCGCGCTCGACACAGGAACGGAGAACGAAGGGCCCATGGCCACAGTCAACCAGTTAGTTCGCAAGCCGCGCGCGACGAAGCGTGCGAAGAGCACGGTGCCGGCACTCGAGGCCAGCCCGCAGAAGCGCGGCGTCTGCACGCGTGTTTACACGACGACGCCGAAGAAGCCGAACTCGGCCATGCGCAAGGTGGCGCGCGTCCGCCTGACCAACGGTTACGAGGTGACGAGCTATATCGGCGGCGAAGGCCACAACCTGCAGGAGCACTCGGTCGTGCTGATCCGGGGCGGGCGCGTCAAGGACCTGCCCGGCGTGCGCTATCACACCGTGCGGGGGACGCTGGACTGCGCGGGCGTGGCGGATCGGAAGCAGGGCCGTTCGAAATACGGCACCAAGCGGCCGAAGTCCTGACCAGGACGGAGGTCCCGTCGAGGAGCGCCCCACGGGCGCGATAAACGAAGCCAGAAAATATCGTAGGAGCGCCCCATGGGTGCGACAGACGAATCCAGGATAGACCCGAATGTCAAGAAGATCACAAGCCCCGAAACGCACGATCCTGCCGGACCCCAAGTACGGCAGCGACCTGCTCGCCAAGTTCATGAACATGATCATGAGCGACGGGAAGAAATCGGTTGCCGAACGCATCATCTACGGCGCGCTCGACCGCATCTCGGAGCGCGAGACGAAGTCGGATGAAAAAGCGCTCGAACTTCTCGAGCAGGCGCTCGAAAACGTGAAGCCCGTGGTCGAGGTGAAGTCGCGCCGGGTCGGCGGTGCAACCTACCAGGTGCCGGTCGAGGTCCGGCCTGCACGCCGGCAGACGCTGGCCATGCGCTGGGTCATCGACGCGGCGCGCAGCCGCAGCGAGAAGTCGATGGCGCACCGGCTCGCGCACGAATTGATGGAGGCAGCCGAGAACCGCGGCACGGCCGTGAAGAAGAAAGAAGACGTGCACCGGATGGCGGAAGCCAACAAGGCCTTTTCCCACTACCGCTGGTAGTCGTCCCCGCGCGCGCGTCCCATTGTCCCCAGGTAACTCCCGTGCCTCGTCAGACCCCAATCGAACGCTATCGCAATATCGGCATCATGGCCCATATTGACGCCGGCAAGACGACGACGACCGAGCGAGTCCTCTTCTATACGGGCGTATCGCACAAGATGGGCGAGGTGCACGAAGGGGCCGCGGTCATGGACTGGATGGAGCAGGAGCAGGAGCGGGGCATCACGATCACGTCGGCCGCGACGACCTGTTTCTGGCAGGGCATGGACCAGCAGTTCGAGCAGCACCGGATCAACATCATCGACACGCCGGGGCACGTGGACTTCACAATCGAAGTCGAGCGCAGCCTGCGCGTGCTGGACGGCGCCGTGACGGTGCTCTGTTCCGTCGGTGGCGTCGAGCCGCAGACCGAAACGGTCTGGCGCCAG
>JBFJQO010000334.1:0-1560 GCA_041616535.1 Woeseiaceae bacterium
CATGCCGAGAAAGGCATGCACTGCGCCGACTGCCATTTTTCGCAGGACAACCACGGCAACGGACACCTGTATGGCGAGGTCGCGAGCGCGATCGAGATCGAGTGCAAGGACTGTCACGGTACCGCGCAGGCCTATCCAAACCTGCGCACGTCGGGTCCTGCCGCGCCACCGGGCGGCACCGACCTGCGCCTGTACCGCAACGCCGACGGCAAGCGCCGATTCGAGTGGCGCGACGGGAACCTTATCCAGCGCTCGGTGCTCGACCCGAACCTCGAATGGACACTGTCGCTGGTAAAGGACTCGGTAAACCCGTCGCATGCCGAATACAACGAGAAAGCCGCGCGCGCGAAGCTGATGAGCGACGACGTGCACGAGCAGGACTGGGGCGCCGACGTGCCGGCCGAGTCGCTCGCCCACAAGGACGAGGAAATCGAGTGCTACACCTGCCACACGTCGTGGATCACGAGCTGCGCCGGCTGTCACCTGCCGATCGAGGCCAACTGGAAGACCGACAAGCACCACTACGACGGCGGCGAAACCCGCAACTACGCGACCTACAACCCGCAGGTCGCGCGCGACGCGATGTTCATGCTCGGTCGCCGCGGCCCGGCGAATGACTCGAAGATCGCGCCGGTACGCTCGTCGTCGGCACTCGTCCTGTCGTCGACGAACGCGAATCGCGAACGCATCTACATACAGCAGCCGCCGATCGCCGCGAGCGGCTTCAGCTCGCAGGCGATGAACCCGCACTTCCCGCATACGACGCGCAAGACGGAGACGAAGACCTGCAGCAACTGCCACCTGGGCCGTGACGACAATAACAATGCGTGGATGGCGCAGCTGCTGCTGTTCGGCACGAACTTCGTCAACTTCGTCGGGCTCAATGCCTGGGCGGGCCTCGAGGACGGGGTCGTCGCCGCGCAGGTCACCGAGTGGGACGAGCCGCAGGCCGTCATCGGCAGCTACCTGCATCGCTACGCCTACCCGGACAACTACAGGCAGCACGAAGCCGATGGCCGCGAGCTCCAGGTCGGCACCGGCCACAGCGGCGGGCGCGCGGCGTGCGTGCAAATGCGCGGCGAGTACCTGTACTCGGCCGAAGGTGACCTGGGCCTACGCGTCTACGATATCGCCAACGTGTCGAACAAGGGATTCAGCCAGCGCATCGTCGACGCGCCGTTCTCGAAGCTCGGCCACGACCCGCAACTGAAGTCGACCGACGCGACCTGCGTTGCGCTGCCGACGAACCAGCCGATCGCGCCGCCGCGAAACGACGGCGAGCTGATGCGCGTCACGAACCAGGAACAGCCGTTCCACCCGATATACAACTACGCGATCGTCACGGACCGCAGCGAAGGGCTGATCCTGACCGATATCAACACGTTCGCCGATGGCGACCTGAACAACAATTTCCTCAAGCGCGCGCTGACGTGGAACCCGGATGGCGTACTGACCGGCGCCCGCCACGTCACGATTGGTGGCTACTACGCGTACGTGGTTGCCGATCGCGGCGTCGTCATCGTCAACCTGGACAAGCCGCTGGCGCCGGTCGTCGAGGAC
>JBFJQO010000335.1:0-1525 GCA_041616535.1 Woeseiaceae bacterium
GCTCGAACCAGATGCTCCGCGAAGCGGTCACGGTGGCCGACGGGCTGGAGGTCATCATCTCCGACGTGGTCATACCGCCGGGCGCCCCCGTGCCGAGGCACTACCATCCGGGTGAGGAATTCCTGTACGTCCTCGGCGGATCCGCCGTACACGTCGAAGAGGGCAAGCCCGACCGGATCCTCGAGGCCGGCGATGCCTACGTGATTCCGCCGCGAGCCGTCCACGCGCCGCGCGGCGGACCCGACGGTGCGCGCGCCGTCGTGTTTCGGCTGCACGTGACCGGTCAACCGGAGCGCATTCTCGTGCCGGATGCATCCGACTCGGGCGCAGGAACGTCGACCGAGCCGCAGGAATAGGCGGCGCGCAGGCTACATCCAGTTGAGGATCACCTTGCCCGACTGCCCCGACTCCATCAGGTCGAAAGCGGGCTGGAAGTCGTCGATGTCGAAGTGATGGGTGATGATCGGTTCGATGTCGAGACCGCTCTGCAGCATGCTCGCCATCTTGTACCAGGTCTCGAACATTTCCCGCCCGTAGATGCCTTTCAGGATCAGGCCCTTGAAAATGATCTGGTTCCAATCGACCGCCATCGCCTCGGGCGGGATGCCCAGGATCGCCACGCGACCGCCGTGGTGCATCGTCCGTAACAGGTCCTGAAAGGCCTGCGCGTTGCCCGACATCTCCATGCCGACGTCGAAGCCCTCGGTCATGCCGAGCTCTTTCATCGTTGCGTCGAGCGAGCCCTCGGTGACGTTGAGTGCGACGCTGACGCCCATCTTTCGAGCCAGCTCCAGGCGATAGTCATTGACGTCGGTGATGACGATGTGCCGCGCGCCCGCGTAGCGCGCGATAGCTGCGGCCATGATGCCGATCGGTCCGGCGCCGGTGATCAGAACGTCCTCGCCGACCAGGTCGAACGACAGCGCCGTATGCGTGGCGTTGCCGAGCGGGTCGAGGATCGCCGCCATGTCGTCGCCGATCGCGTCCGGCAGCTTGAACACGTTAAACGCGGGCACGGCGATGTACTCGGCAAACGCGCCGGGGCGGCTGACGCCCACGCCGACGGTGTTCATGCACAGGTGCCGTCGCCCGGCGCGGCAATTGCGGCAGACGCCGCAGGTGATGTGGCCCTCGGCCGAGACGCGATCGCCCCTCGAGAAGCCCTTGACCTCGCTGCCGCACTCGACGATCTCGCCGCAGAATTCGTGGCCGACGGCCATCGGCACCGGGATCGTCCGCGCGGCCCAGTCGTCCCACTGATAGATATGAATATCGGTGCCACAGATCGCCGAGCGCCTGACCTTGATCAGCACGTCGTTGTGGCCGACGGTCGGCTTCGGGATGTCCTCCAGCCAGATGCCGCGCTCGGGTTTTGCCTTGACCAGCGCCTTCATCAGCGGATGACCCCGAGCTCGCGCCCGACGACGGCGAACGCGTCGATCGCTTTGTCGAGGTGTTCGCGCGAGAGTCCCGCCGACATCTGCGTGCGGATGCGCGCCTCGCCTTTCGGTACCACCGGGTAGGA
>JBFJQO010000336.1:0-1520 GCA_041616535.1 Woeseiaceae bacterium
AATCCCGCCACGGTCATCGCGACGTTCAGCCGCCGCATGCGTGTACGCCTTGCGGACGGCGTCGAGGTCGAAGCACGCATCAAGGGCAAGCGCTTACGGCCCGTCTGCGGCGACGAAGTACAGGTCGAGACGATCGACAATGAAGATGACTGGCTCATCACGTCGATCGCCGAGCGGCGGAATGCACTGACGCGCCCGACCCTGCGCGGCCGGGTCGAGGTGCTCGCCGCCAATCTCGACTATCTCGTCGTCGTCGCCGCCGCGGAACCCCGGGCCGACTGGTTCATCGTCGATCGTTACCTGTGCGCCGCGGAACTGATGCGCATCGACGCCGGCGTCGTCTTCAACAAGACCGATGTCGCCGGCGAATTGCCTGTCGAGGAGCTCGACGGCTACGCGTCCATCGGGTACGACGTAGTGCGCTGCAGCGCGGCGACGGGCGATGGGATCGACGACGTCCGCGCGATGCTGTCCGGCCATCGCGCCATCATCGTCGGGCAGTCCGGGGTCGGCAAGTCGAGTATCATCAATGCATTGCTGGGCGGCGACGTGCAGCCCACGTCGGCCGTTTCGGATAAATCGCGGGAAGGCCGCCACACGACCGTCAATTCCGCGATGCTCAGCCTGCCGGGCGGCGGTGCAATCATCGACTCGCCCGGCGTCCGCGACTATGCGCCCGCGCTCGAATCGTCCGCCGCGGCGTCGACCGGTTTCCGCGAGATTCGCGCGGCTGCGCCGGATTGCCGCTTTGCCAATTGCCGGCATCTGCGCGAGCCCGGCTGCGCCGTCAAGGAGAAATGCGAATCGGGAACGATCAGCCCGCGTCGCTACGCGAGCTACAAGCGCGTCGTCAACCTGACCGAGCAATTGACCGAGGGACGGTACTGATCAGCCTGGCGGCCACCCGAGGGGCCGTCCACCGAGCAGGTGCAGGTGGATATGGAAAACGCTTTGACCTGCGCCTTCGTTGCAATTCATGACCACGCGGTACCCGCTTTCGTCGATGCCCGCCCCGGCCGCGATCATCTTCGCCGCCGTGTACAGGCTGCCGACCAGCGCCTGGTCCTCCTCGCCGAGATCGTTAATCGTCGCGATGTGCCTGCGTGGAATGACGAGCACGTGCGTTGGTGCCTGCGGGTTGATATCGCGAAACGCGATCGCGGTGTCCGACTCGTAGACGATGTCAGCCGGAATTTCGCCGGAGAGGATCTTGCAGAACAGGCAATCACTGGACATGTTGACTCCTTCAGTCGACCGTGCGCCGGCCATAAAACGCATGCGACAACGTTCCCCCGTCCACATACTCGAGCTCGCCGCCGAGCGGTACACCGTGTGCGATGCGGCTCGCCTTGACGCCGCGCCGCGCCGCCATCTCCGCGAGGTAGTGCGCCGTCGCGTCGCCCTCGACGGTCGGGTTCGTGGCAATGATCAGTTCTTCGATACCGGCACCGGCGAGCCGTTCCTCGAGCTGGCTCAACCCGAGTTCCTCGGGCCCGATCCCGTCGAGCGGCGACAGGTGC
>JBFJQO010000337.1:0-1509 GCA_041616535.1 Woeseiaceae bacterium
ACGAAGGCGCCGCTTCTGGCCGCGGCGCCGCGCGGCGACGGGCGACCGATCATGCTGCTTCCCGGCTATCGCGCCGACGAGCGTTCGATGCAGCCCATGGGCAGGTTTCTCGGCAGGCTGGGCTACGACGTCCATTACTGGGGTCTCGGCCGCAACGTCGGCGACGTCGAGGGCGACATCGGCCACGTCGGCGAGCGCGTGCGAAGTCTGCACGGTCGTCTCGACGCGGCGCCGGTTACATTGATCGGCTGGAGTCTCGGTGGCGTCGTCGCGCGCGAGGTGGCGCGGCTGTTCGAGCCCTTCGTCCGCGAGGTGATCACGATCGGTACACCGATCGTCGGCGGGCCAAAATACACGGTCGCGGGACGCCGCTTCGCGGCGCGCACGAACCTGGATCTCGACGCGTTCGAGTGGGAGGTTCATGAACGCAACTCGATCGGGATCCGACAGCCGGTTACGTCGATCTACAGCAGGACGGACGGCGTAGTCCACTGGCGCGCGAGCGTCGATACCTACAACGCGCATGCACGCAACGTCGAGGTTACGGCCTCCCATTTCGGCCTCGGCATCAGCGCCGACGTGTGGCGGCTGATCGCGGATATCCTGGCCGAGAGCGGCCGCGCCGATAGTTCCTAACGACTTTAGGAATAATATATAACTTATTGATATATAATGATTAAAATGATCAGAAAAGAACGGCTCTTGGGCGCCGGGCCGACGCTCATCCTGCTGCTGCTGGCAGCCTGCAGCTCGGACTGCGATGCGCCGAACGACGTCAATACGACACAGCGCGCGGACTGGCCGCCCGCCGGCTCGAACCATATGCTCCGCGAAGCGGTCACGGTGGCCGACGGGCTGGAGGTCATCATCTCCGACGTGGTCATACCGCCGGGCGCCCCCGTGCCGAGGCACTACCACCCGGGTGAGGAATTCCTGTACGTCCTCGGCGGCTCCGCCGTACACGTCGAAGAGGGCAAGCCCGACCGGATCCTCGAGGCCGGCGATGCCTATGTGATTCCGCCGCGCGCCGTGCACGCGCCGCGCGGCGGACCCGACGGAGCGCGCGCGGTCGTATTCCGGCTGCACGTGACCGGGCAACCGGAGCGCATACTCGTCCCGGAAGCATCCGACTCGGGCGCTGGAACGTCGACCGAGCCGCAGGAATAGGCGGCGCGCACGCTACATCCAGTTGAGGATCACTTTGCCCGACTGCCCCGACTCCATCAGGTCGAACGCGGGCTGGAAGTCGTCGAAGTCGAAGTGATGGGTGATGATCGGCTCGATGTCGAGACCGCTCTGCAGCATGCTCGCCATCTTGTACCAGGTCTCGAACATTTCCCGCCCGTAGATGCCTTTCAGGATCAGGCCCTTGAAAATGATCTGGTTCCAGTCGACCGCCATCGCCTCGGGCGGGATGCCCAGGATCGCCACGCGACCGCCGTGGTGCATCGTCCGTAACAGGTCCTGAAAGGCCTGCGCGTTGCCCGACATCTCCATGCCGACGTCGAA